>JANPNT010000707.1:0-1831 GCA_031427655.1 Burkholderiales bacterium | reverse complement strand
CGCAGGCCCATGGCGTCGCGCGTGGCGGCGTTTGTGCAAACGTCGCGGTGCGTTGCTCGGTTTGGCGGTGGTGTTGGGTTTCGTGGTGTTGGCTGTTTTTGCACCGTGGATCGCTCCGCGAGACCCCATCGCCGCCAGTTGGGGCGCCATCCGCAAAGCGCCAAGCGCCGCCCACTGGATGGGCACCGACGAGATCGGCCGAGACGTGTTTTCGCGCGTCATTTGGGGTACCCGCGCGTCGCTGTTGGCGGGCGTGGTGTCGGTGTCGATTTCCTTGTTGCTGGGTTTGCCCCTGGGCTTGGCGGCGGGCTTTTTGGGTGGCTGGGTGGACGCGGTGATTTCACGCGTCACCGATGCGTTTTTGGCGTGCCCATTCTTGATTTTGGCCATCGCCCTGGCCGCGTTCTTGGGCCCCAGCCTGACCAACGCCATGATCGCCATCGGCATCTCGGCCACACCCATCTTCGTGCGCCTGACGCGCGCACAAGTGCTCAACATCAAGGTCGAAGACTTTGTGGAGGCCGCGCGCGCCGTGGGAAACCCGCCGTGGCGCGTGGCCCTGCGCCATGTGCTGCCCAACATCACCGCGCCGGTCATGGTGCAAGCCACCTTGGCCATCGCAGGCGCGGTGATTGCCGAGGCCAGTTTGTCTTTCCTCGGCCTGGGCCAACAACCCCCCGCGCCCAGTTGGGGCAGCATGCTCAACACCGCCAAAAACTTCATCGACAACGCGCCCTGGATGGCCATCTGGCCGGGCTTGGCGATCTTTGCTTTGGTGCTGTCGTTCAACCTGCTGGGCGACGGTTTGCGTGACGCGCTGGATCCTCGGCAGCGTTGAATTTTGCAAAGATGCGCTGAGCCAAGCTCAGCGCGTCTGGGCTTGCGTCAAAGGCGCTTCACGCCGTTGATCCAGCCCATCAACTTGCCGTCCACGTACAGCGCACCTTCGGGCGCGCCTGCGTCGGCGTAGAACTCCAGCACGGGTGGCAAGGGCTTGCTGCGCCGTGAGGACAAGGGTGCAACCAATTGGCGGGCGATGCGGGTGAGCAGGCTGCTCGTGGCACGCAGGCCCAAGGCGGCTGCGTAGCGAAGCGTGTCGCTGCCGTAAAAATTGTTTCGGCTCTGGTGAAGAGCAGCCTCGGTCGCGTGCCAAGGCAAGTGCTTGTCGGATGTCATTTTGGGCTTTCGGTATTCACCGTTCGGCCTGAGGTGTCGAAGCATGGCGAACCACTTCGATACCTCAGACCGCACAGCGTTGATTCATGTCGGTTTGGGTGGGCGCTCAAGCCGGTCGAGCTCGCGCCGCAGGGACTTGTTGGCGCATTGGCGCATCGCGCCGGCGCTCATCTGATGGCTGCCTGCGCTGCGAAATTTGGCGGCGGCGACCAAGGGGTTGCGCGGCTTGCGTGATGTCACGGTAAATTGAATCTTCATGAGGATCTCCGGTGTTTGAAAAGTGGATTGAAAAAGCCCAAGGCAGTCAGGTTGACCGGCTTGGGCCTCATCAACTTGCGCAAATGATAAACAAATGATTATCTTGCGCAAGAGGTTTTGATCTGATTTGTGTGCAGCTCGCAACGTCAAACGTGGGGGGTATTGGCGCTTCCGCCAATCGCTTCCGCTTCTCGCTTCCGCCTACCGCTCCCGCTTCCCGCTTCCGCTTACCGCTTCCGTTTCAACGGTGCCACACCGGCCTGCGTGCTGGCCCACAGCGCATCGGCGTTGTCGTGGGTGTCGACGGTGGGTTTGGATTCGGGCGCCGCGTTGGATGCGGTCGGTACTAAAACCTCTCCCAGCAAGTCGAGCAAACGCGTGCGCGCCCGCTGTGGGT
>JANPNT010000706.1:0-2829 GCA_031427655.1 Burkholderiales bacterium | reverse complement strand
CAAGACGGTGCTGCTTGAGCTTGAATGGTTCATGCGGGGCGCTTACGCCAGCACCCGGGAGCAGTTTGCTGGAGTGCTGGAGCATTTGTTGGCGTCACCCTTGGTCACTGTCGAAGACCGCTTGTCCGTCGAGGCTGCGCTCACTGCCCACCGCAGTGGCTTGGATTTTGCCGACGCGCTGCACCACGCCACCTACCGAAACTGCAACGCCATGGCCAGCTTCGATGACCGCAGGTTCGCGCGGCGGGCCACGAAGCTGGGCCTGCTGCCAACCATGAGCGTGCCGCGCTGAAAAATATGCCACGCCGCTACAGCGTCGCGGTGCGCACGCTGTGCGAGTTCACGGCCAAGCAAGGCGACCTGGATTTGCGCTTCACGCCGTCGGCCACGGCGCTGGAAGGCGTGGCGGGGCAAAACGTGGTGGTGGCGCGGCGTGGGCCGCACTATCAATCGGAATTGAGCTTGGCGGGTGACTTCGAAAACCTGCATGTTCGCGGCCGCGCGGATGGCTATGACGCTGACGCGAATCGGCTGGAGGAAATCAAAGCCTTTCGCGGTGACTTGAACGCGATGCCCGACAACCGACGCCATTTGCATTGGGCGCAGGTGAAGGTCTACGGCGCGTTGCTATGCCAGTCACTGGGCCTCAAAGAAGTGCATTTGGCGCTGGTGTATTTCGATGTGGGCAACCAAGAAGAAACGGCGCTGACTGAGCTGTTTTCCGCGGCAGAGTTGCAAGCCTTCTTTCAAGACCAGTGCCGCCGCTTTGCTGCATGGGCGGCGCAGGAACAAGCGCATCGACTTGCGCGCGACGCCGCCTTGAACGCCTTGAAATTTCCGCACGCTGACTTTCGCGTCGGCCAGCGGCCCTTGTCTGAGGCGGTGTTTAAAGCGGCCACCGCCGGTCGCTGCTTGATGGCGCAAGCGCCCACCGGCATCGGCAAAACCGTGGGCACGCTGTTTCCGCAGCTGAAAGCCTGCGCCACGCAAAGCTTGGACAAAGTGTTTTATTTGGCGGCCAAAACCCCGGGGCGCGGCTTGGCGTTGGAGGCGCTGAATACTTTGCAACGCAGCACCGGTGAATTACCGCTTCGAGTGCTGGAGTTGGTGGCCCGCGACAAAGCTTGTGAGCACCCCGACAAAGCCTGTCACGGTGAGTCGTGTCCTTTGGCCAACGGCTTCTTCGATCGCTTGCCGTTGGCCCGAGCCGACGCGTTAACCGTGCCGCAAATGGACAAGGCAGGACTGCGCTCGGTGGCCTTGCGGTATCAAATTTGCCCTTATTACTTGGCGCAGGAAATGGTGCGTTGGAGCGACGTGGTGGTGGGCGACTACAACTATTACTTCGACTTCAACGCCATGCTGTTTGGCATGACGGTGGCCGCTCAGTGGCGCGTGGGTTTGTTGGTGGACGAAGCGCACAACTTGATCGAGCGCGGCCGGGGTATGTACAGCGCCGCGTTGACGCGCAGCCAAGTCAGCGCCGTGCGCGCGTTGGCACCCAATGCCATCAAAGCCAGCCTGAACCGCTTGCTGCGCAGTTGGCTGGAACTGGAAAACCAACAGACTCAAAACTACACCGTGTGCAAAGAATTGCCGGTTAATTTAATGGGTGCCTTGAGCAACGTGAACGCAGCTTTTTCTGAACACTTGGCAGCGCAACCCGAAGGCATGCCCAGCGCCTTGTTGAGCGTGTATTTCGACACCCTGCACTTCTCGCGCATGTGTGACAGCTACGCCGAGCATTCGCTGTTCGACATCAGCCTGATTGGTGCGGGCGACATTGCTGAAATCGAGCCCACCGACTCGGTGCTGTGCGTGCGCAACATCGTGCCCGCGCCGTTCTTGAAAGCGCGCTTTCAAGCCGCTCACACGGCCACTTTGTTTTCGGCCACCCTCAGCCCCACGAGCTATCACCTCGACTTGTTGGGTTTGCCTGACGACACCGTCTGCATGGATGTAGCGTCGCCTTTTTCAGCCAGTCAACTGAGGGTGCAAACGCACCGGAACATTTCCACCCGCTACACCGACCGCGACACGTCGGTGCAGCCCATCGTCGATTTGATGGCGCGCCAATTTGCAAAAGCCCCCGGCAACTACTTGGCGTTTTTCAGCAGCTTTGACTATCTGCAAAAAGTGGCGCGCACTTTGCAATTGCAGCACCCCGACATCGCGATGTGGGCGCAATCACGAGGCATGTTGGAGGCAGAGCGTGAACATTTCTTAGCGCGCTTCACCGCACACAGCCGAGGCATTGCGTTTGCCGTTTTAGGCGGCGCATTCGCCGAAGGCATCGACCTGCCCGGCCGCCGTTTGATCGGTGCCTTCATTGCCACGCTGGGCCTGCCGCAAGTCAACCCCGTGAACGAACAGATCAAAGACCGCATGCAGGTTTTGTTTGGCGAGGGGCAGAACTACACCTACCTCTACCCGGGCTTGCAAAAGGTGGTGCAGGCAGCTGGGCGGATCATCCGCACGACGTCGGATGTGGGGGTGTTGCACTTGATGGACGACCGGTTTGCACGCGGGGAAGTGCGGGCTTTGTTGCCAGCGTGGTGGCAGGTGGAGGGGTGATTTTTTCTTCTCGCGAGACTGTCATTGTTTTAAGTTTTCACCTCCCCCCAAACCCTTCCCGTCGAAGGTAGGGGGCAGACCGAAGCGCGCAAAAGGCGGTGCGCCTGAAGTGTTGGGGCCCCGCGTTTTGGACAGTCAAGAGCGTGAGTGGAGGAACGGACACAGCTCGGACAAATTCGAGCTCATGGCCTCTGTGCAGAAGCTCCGCACAAATGTGTCTTGAGCGCCTTTGCTTTGGTGACTTTCATTTGGCGC
>JANPNT010000705.1:0-4469 GCA_031427655.1 Burkholderiales bacterium | reverse complement strand
GAGAGCACCGGCATGATCGAACCATTCGAGCCCGGACAGATCCGCGAGCGCGAGGGCAAGAAGATCATCAGTTACGGCACCAGCAGTTATGGCTACGACATTCGGTGTGCGCCCGAGTTCAAGGTGTTCACCAACATCTACAGCACCGTGGTGGACCCGAAGAATTTTGACGAGCGCAGCTTCGTCGACATGAACTCCGACGTCTGCATCATTCCGCCCAACAGCTTTGCGCTGGCCCGCACGGTGGAGTACTTCCGCATCCCGCGCAACGTGCTCACCATCTGCCTGGGCAAAAGCACTTATGCGCGCTGCGGCATCATCGTCAACGTCACCCCGTTCGAGCCCGAGTGGGAAGGCTACGTGACCTTGGAATTCAGCAACACCACGCCGCTGCCCGCCAAAATTTACGCGGGCGAAGGTTGCGCTCAAGTGCTGTTTTTTGAGAGCGACGAAGAATGCGAAACCAGCTACAAAGACCGAGGCGGCAAGTACCAGGGTCAAAAGGGCGTGACGCTGCCCAAAACTTGAGCGTCAATGAACCCACTCCGTTCGGGCTGACCCTTCGACAAGCTCAGGTCGGGGTACGCGAGGCATATCGAAGTTCTTGCCCCATGTTGTTCGAATAAACAAGCTCGACCCAGAACTCCCGATCATCCGGAGCCTGTTTTTCGACAGGCTCCGGATGATCGGAAATACATTCACACCCAACCCAAGGAGCACGCCATGCGCATGGACGGCCAAGAAGAAAGTTCCAACGTCGAAGACGCCCGTGGCTCCAGCGGAGGCCGCCCTGGCGGCGGCATGCGCGTGGGCGGCGGCGTGGGCATTGGCACCATCATCATTGCGGTCGTGGCCGGTTGGATCTTCGGCATCAACCCGTTGACGGTGCTGGGCTTTTTAGGCGGCGGCGGCCCCGCACCGATCGAACAAAGCGCACCGGGCTCATCTTCGACAACCCGCGCCAAACCGCCGGTCAACGATCCGCAGGCCCAGTTCGTATCCAAAGTTTTGCGCAGCACCGAGGTGGTGTGGGCCAAGGTTTTCAAAGAGGCCAACAAAACCTACGTCAACCCCAAGCTCACCCTGTTTCGCGGCAGCTACCCCACCGGATGCGGTCAGGGCGACGCTGCCATGGGCCCGTTTTACTGCCCCGCCGACAACCACGTTTACCTGGACATGGCCTTCTTCGACACCATGACCACCCGCCTTGGCGCGCCCGGCCAATTTGCGCAGGCCTACGTCATTGGCCACGAAGTGGCGCACCACGTGCAAAACCAACTGGGCATCAGCGGCCGGGTCGATGCCATGCGCGCTCGCAGCGGCGAAACCCAGCAGAACGCCGCCAGCGTGCGCCTGGAATTGCAAGCCGACTGCTTCGCCGGCGTGTGGGCCAACCGGTCTCAAGCCGAACAGGGCTGGAAGCTGGAAGCCGGTGACATCGAAGCCGCACTCAACGCAGCTTCGCAAATCGGCGACGACACCTTGCAGCGTAAATCACGCGGCCAGGTCGTGCCCGAGAGCTTCACCCACGGCACCAGCGCCCAGCGCGTGACCTGGTTCAAGCGCGGCCTGCAAACCGGCAACATGGCGCAGTGCAATACGTTTGAGTGAGCTTGCGTCGAGTGATCGCGCCTCGTTGCTTGGCGGCAAAGTCGTACAATAAAACGTACAACTGAAAGTTACCGCATGGACGCCATCACTTACTCATCTGCCCGCGCCAACCTGGCCAGCACCATGGACCGTGTGTGCAACGACCACGAAGCACTCATCATCACCCGCAACGGCGAGCAAGCGGTGGTGATGTTGTCGCTGGAAGATTTTCAAGCGCTCGAGGAAACCGCCTACTTGCTGCGCAACCCGACCAACGCGCGGCGCTTGTTGTCGGCCACCGCACAGTTGAATGCAGGCAAGGGCGTGGCCCGCAAGTTGACTGTTTGAGACTCGTGGCGTGAAGCTGGTCTTTGCTCAAGAAGCCTGGGACGACTACCTCTACTGGCAAACGCACGACAAGCGCATGTGCGAGCGCATCAACAAGCTGCTCACCGAAGTGCAGCGCGACCCATTCGCCGGTGTCGGCAAACCCGAGCCACTCAAACACGCGCTGGCTGGTTTTTGGTCACGGCGCATCAACTACGAGCACCGCATGGTCTACAGGATCGAAGGCGGCGCGTTGCTGCTGGCCCAATTGCGATTTCACTACTGAAGTCGCGGCCCACTGCGCCAAGGCCGCTGCGTCAATCAAGAAAATACGCCCTGCAAGCCGTCTCCAACGATGTCGTGATTTACGTGCGGGACAGGCACAAACGACTGAGTTTTATCGGCGGTATCTGGCTTCGCCGTTGTGCGCGAAGAAGGCACACAGCCAACGTTTGTTCGTTTGCGAATGTCAAAGACCCGGACCAGAATTCGGCGAGTGTCTTCCGCCGCGCGCATCGCGTTCAGGCTTGGGCTCAGGTCTGGGTGGTGCAGGCACTGACAGACGCTTCGACAAGCTCAGAACTGAAGGCAAGTCGAAGTCCGCGTGAACACTTCGACAAGCTCAGTGCGAACGGAATCATTTGTGTATTTCAAATTCCGAAAAACTCAAAAAAAAGAAATTCAAAACGTCCCCGGCAACAAAATACTTTTGTCCACCCTGTTGATGTCCGTGTGCCCGCAAAACGCCATGGTCACGTCCAATTCTTTAGCGATGATCTCCAAGCATTTGGTCACGCCCGCCTCGCCCATGGCACCCAAACCATAAAGAAAGCTGCGCCCGATCAGCGTGCCTTGCGCACCCAGGGCGCGGGCTTTCAGCACGTCTTGGCCGCTGCGTATGCCGCTGTCCATCCACACTTCAATTTGCTTGCCCACCGCATCGACAATCGCGGGCAGCGCCTCAATCGAACTCGGCGCGCCGTCCAACTGACGGCCACCGTGGTTGGACACGATCATCGCGTCGGCACCGCTGTTGGCGGCCAGCTTCGCGTCTTCGGCGTCCATGATGCCTTTCAAAATCAACTTGCCGCCCCAGCGTTTTTTGATCCATTCCACGTCGTTCCAATCCAGCTTGGGGTCGAATTGCTCTCGCGTCCATGCGCCCAATGAACTCATGTCGCTCACGCCCTTGGCGTGGCCCACCAAATTGCCAAAGCTGTGGCGTTTGGTGCCCGCCATGCCCAAGCACCAGCGCGGCTTCATCATCAAATTCAAGATGTTGGCCAGAGTGGGTTTAGGCGGGGCCGTCAGGCCGTTTTTCAAATCCTTGTGGCGCTGGCCCAGCACCTGAAGGTCCAGCGTCAACATCAATGCCGTCACACCCGCAGCCTTGGCGCGGTCCATCAAGCGGTCCATGAAATCGCGGTCGCGCATCCAATACAACTGAAACCAAAACGGCGCTTTGGTGGCGGCTGCAATGTCTTCAATCGAGCAAATGCTCATCGTGCTCAGCGTGAACGGAATGCCAAATTTCTTCGCCGCCAACGCCGCCAACATCTCACCGTCGGCGTGCTGCATGCCCGTCAACCCGCAAGGCGCAATCGCCACCGGCATCGCCACCGATGTGCCCGCCATCGTGGTGCGAAGCGACCGGTTGTCCATGTTCACTGCCACCCTCTGACGCAGCTTGATGCGCTGAAAGTCAATCTCATTCGCCCGGTAAGTGCCTTCCGTCCAAGATCCCGAATCGGCGTAGTCATAAAACATGCGCGGCACGCGTTTTTTGGCGAGGATGCGCAGGTCTTCTATGTTGGTGATGACGGTCATGTTGGGTTCTTGATTGACGCTGTGGCGATTGGTCGCGATGCTAGGGCAGATGGCTTCGCGGATGCGGAAAAGTTGTCCACCGGCGACGGAAATTAACATGCGTCCCCTCCGCATAGGCAGTAGAACTCGGGTGCGCGGAGGGCCTGTGTATCGGGTGGGATAGATCAGTACTTTCCGACACGCGGGGGCGACGAGCCAGCACAAGCAGCAAACACTGGTTATTGGTCGCTGCCGACCTAAAGTGGGCGGTAGCGTCAAATCTTCGAACGCTTGATTTCAAATTGATAGCCGAGCTGTTCGGGCTGGGCGGCGGATATGTTCTCGATTTCACCGATGGCTCGATCGCCAACTTCTCCGCGCAAGAGCTCAATGTAGATTTCTCTAACCCAGCCTGCGCTGTTGATGGCACCCCCCAAAGCCAAACGCCTGCGGCGCTACCTTCGCAGTGTGGATACGGCGGCTGCTCTGGCCGCGCTCGACGGCCTTTGGGCATATCGGCAAGCTTCCAACGTTCATCGCGGCACGGCTGAAAGAAAGCTAAATGCCGCGGGACATTTTTTTAACCTCGTAAGTCGTATTCAAGGTGGCGTAACTGCTGGCGTCCCGGAGCAAGCTGCATCGCCAATTCCTATTCGAGGTCAAATGGCAAAGCGAGCCTACGCAAGCGGATGATCTGCACATTTTCCATGGAAAGATCGAACAGAAAGCAGCCTGGACGCGCAGCT
>JANPNT010000704.1:0-2025 GCA_031427655.1 Burkholderiales bacterium | reverse complement strand
GCCAGGGTCTGCCTAACTCAGGCAGGTGCGCGGCCCACTTTTGTTCCGCCACCAGTTGCTCTGCCGTGTTAACGGCTTCGAGCACCCGGTCGGCCAAGTCATCGACCAGCGCAACTAAAAAGTGCCCGCTGCCCATGGCCGGGTCGCAGACCTTGAGCTCCAAAATGGCGCTGGCAGGGTCGAGCTTGTCGAGCACCTCCCATTCGCTCGGGTTCAATGAAACTCTTTTCTTGAACCGCTCAAGTTGTGCTTTGAACGCTTCCAGTCATTCGCGCGCCAACAGGCCCACCGACTCACGCAGGATCAGCCGCACCAGATCGTCGTGGGTGTAATAGCTGCCCGAAACTTTGCGCGCAAAGCTGGCGGGCTGCGCGGTGATGCGATTGACCTCTAGTTTTTCGCGGTAGTCGTCGGCCGCCTGCACTTCGTGCACCAGGGTGTATTCGAGCAAACGCTCGTAAATGCCGCCGAGGTGTGAAACCGCCAGGTCGCGGTAATTGAACCAGGCGTGCAGCAGGTCTTCAGTACGGCGCGAGAGCGCGTCGATCAACGGGGCCATCACCGCATCGGGCACGCGGGTGCGCTCCAACAGCGGGGCACGCGCCCGATCAAACAAGCCGCCGTTGTAAGCGGGCATGCCGACCGCGTCGTCACCTTCGTCGATGAGCTGGAACACGCCTTTGAGGTCGCGCCAAATGTTGTCGAGCTTGGAAGAAAAAACCTTGCTCGCGTCAATCTCGTCGCGCACCCGTTCGCGCAAACGGCGCACGCTGTAGGGCTGATAACGAGGGTCGCGCACGGGCAGCAAATGGCGGTCTTCGGCGTAGAACATGAAGAGCAAGCGATACAAAAAGACAAGCGCAGACTCGCGCACTTCCTCAAGGTATTCGCGCGTGTACTGCTGACGCGTGAACTGGCCGTAGCCGACCTTTTGTTTTTGCGATTGAAGGTCGCCGTCGGCCAGCGCCTGCGCCAGCCTCGGAAAAATTTCAGTGAATACACGCGCACCCAGATCTTTGGAAACGGCCTCTTCATAAAGCCGTGCTTCGTTCAACGCATAGGCGTGGAAGCTGCGGTTGGCGGTGTCCCAGGTCTGGGTCAGGAAGGCGGCGCGGTTGAAAAGCAAGAAGAAAAGTTTCAGTGCCTGGTCAGGCTCCATGCCGTCCAGCTCGCCCTGCACACCGGGCACACCCAAAGCAAGCGCCAGGTCAAGCTCGAAAAATTCTTCGGCACGAGAACGGGCGTCTTGGTAATACAAGCGCCACACCGCGCCGTTGGTCAGCAAACCCCATTTGACGGCGCGGTCGCTGACCACATCGGCGCGGCTGAGGTAGCGCAGCATTTGAGATGACGGTGCGCCGGGGTCAGTCACTTCCGAAGCATCGCCTCGGTCAAGCGGGCGCAGCCAGCGTTTGGCCTCCAAGATGGCCACGCCGTGGCGGTAGCGCTGCTCGTCGCGCGCCTCGTTGCGAGCCGCCTGCATCGCCAAGGCATCTGGGAACAACAAAATGTCTGGCACGTCTTCGCGGCGCTTGCCCGACAGGTTGACCTGCGGCAGGTAATCAGCACCCCATCCGAGTTCGACCAAAACACGCTCGATGACAAGCTGTTCTGTTTGGGCCTCGTTGAGTGTGGAGTCGGCTCGAAGCAGCGCGTAAATGGTGTTTAACGCATTGCGAAACTGTGCCATCACGGCCAGGTCGAGCGCTTGGTAAGGCGGCGTTTCGACAATGCCGCGCAGTAAAAAATCTTGAGTAAAAAGCTGTCCCTGCATGGCGCGGAAGTGTACGGGTCGCCCGAGGGAAGCTCAGTAGCCGACCGCTCTGTTCACCAAGTTGAAGAGCGGCCCGCACTTGCGCATTGCCCCAACGTTCCGGGCCACCACGTGCACCGCACTGCGCGGGTCGGTTTGGGCTGCCACATGCGGCAACACGGTGACTTGCGGGTGTGTCCAGAACGGGTGGTCGCTGGGCAAGGGCTCGGTGTGAAAAACATCCAGCACGGCGCGCTTCAGGTGGCCGCTGT
>JANPNT010000703.1:0-6722 GCA_031427655.1 Burkholderiales bacterium | reverse complement strand
TGGACGAGCAAGCCGATCAGCTTTACGCCATGACCGACCCAATTGCCGAGCGCATTCGCAAGCTCGGCGGCAGCACGCTGCGCTCGATTGGCCACATTGCGCGCACGCAGCGCATTCTGGACAACGACGCCGACTATGTGGAGCCGTCAGACATGCTTGCCGAGCTGTGCGAGGACAACAAAACGGTGGCTGAACGGCTTCGCGAAGTTCACAGCGTTTGCGATGAGCACAACGACATTGCCAGCGCCAGCTTCATTGAAGTGTGGATCGACGAAACCGAGCGACGCACCTGGTTCTTGTTTGAAGCCGGTCGCCCGCTCGACGCGACAGGTCGCTGAAGTTCGACAGCGTCCTGCAATTTGCGCATATCGATAGCCGAATTGCTTCCTTCCTTGATGGCTGCGGCGCAAATAGGATGAGCCGTCAGCGGCGCTTTTTATCGCACTGCTCAGCCCTCTAAGGAAGTGTTTTCTATGTCGATGTATCGCATCTATTTGCGCACCGCCGCTGTGTTGGCTCTCGCAACCGCAGTGGGTTTGGCGGCCGCCAAAGACATCACGCTGTTGAACGTGTCTTACGACCCCACACGTGAGTTTTACAAAGACTACAACGCCGCCTTCGCCACGCACTGGAAGGCCAAAACCGGCGACAGCGTCACGGTCAAGCAATCGCACGGGGGCTCGGGCAAACAAGCGCGCTCTGTGATTGACGGCTTGGAAGCCGACGTCACCACACTTGCGCTTGCCTACGATATTGACGAGATCGCCGAGCGCTCCAAACTCATCGCGCCCGACTGGCAAAAGCGTTTGAAACACAACAGCACGCCTTACTCGTCTACCTATATTTTCTTGGTTCGCAAGGGCAACCCCAAGCAGATCAAGGAATGGTCAGACCTGATCAAGCCCGGTGTGTCGGTGATCACCGCCAACCCCAAGACTTCGGGCGGCGCGCGTTGGGGCTATTTAGCCGCCTACGGCTACGCACTCAAGCAACCTGGCGGCAACGACACCAAAGCCAAAGACTTCGTCGCCAAGCTGTTCGGCAACGTGCCGGTGCTCGACTCCGGCGCGCGCGGCTCCACCGTGACCTTTTCCGAACGCGGGATGGGCGACGTGTTGCTGGCGTGGGAGAACGAGGCGTGGTTGTCGCTGAAGGAATTCGGGCCCGACAAGTTCGACATCGTGTACCCGTCGATCAGCATTCTGGCCGAGCCACCGGTGGCGCTGGTCGACAAGGTGGTGGACAAGCGCGGCACGCGCGCGGTGGCGCAGGCTTACCTGGAATACCTCTACAGCCCAGAAGGTCAAGACATTGCGGCGCGCAATTTCTACCGCCCCATCGACACCACAGTCGCAAGCAAGTACGCCAAGAGCTTCCCCAAGGTCACCATGTTCACGGTGGACGACACCTTCGGTGGCTGGGCCAAGGCGCAAAAAACGCACTTCGCCGATGGCGGCGTGTTTGATCAGGTCTACACCAAGAAGTAGCCAAACTGTGGCCCGGAGCAGTATTCACTCCCATTCCGACTGAACCTTCCCTCGACAGGCTCAGGACTGAAGGCAGGTCAAACTTCACGCAAACCCTTCAGCCAAGCTAAGTGGGAACGGTTTGTTTTTCCTCAGTCCGGATCAACAAGCGCTGCACCAGCGCTGCAGAAAAACATGTTTCTTTCACGCGCACTGCTCAAGCGCCACAGCGTGCTGCCAGGCTTCGACTTGGCCCTGGGCTTCACCTTGCTGTACTTAAGCTTCATTGTTTTGATTCCGCTGTCGGCGGCATTCCTGAAAACCTTCACCATGACCTGGCCTGCCTTCTGGGAGGCCGTGAGTTCGCCGCGCGTGATGGCTTCGTACCGGCTGACCTTTGGTGCCTCGTTGGCCGCAGCGCTGCTCAATTTGGTGTTCGGGCTGGTCGTGGCGTGGGTGCTGGTGCGCTACGACTTCCCTTTCAAACGCATCGTCGACGCGCTGGTCGATTTGCCCTTCGCATTGCCCACGGCGGTGGCGGGCATTGCACTGACTTCGCTGTACGCAGCCAATGGCTGGATCGGCCAGTACTTCGCACTGCTTGGCATCAAGGTGTCGTACACGCCGCTCGGTGTGTTTGTGGCGCTGACTTTCATCGGCTTGCCGTTTGTGGTGCGCACCGTGCAGCCGGTGCTGGAGGATTTGCAAAAAGAATTGGAGGAAGCCGCCGCCACATTGGGTGCCACGCGGGCGCAGACCTTCACCCGCGTGATTCTTCCGGTGCTGACACCTGCGCTTCTCACCGGGTTCGCTTTGGCTTTTGCGCGCGCCTTGGGTGAGTACGGCTCGGTGATCTTCATCGCCGGCAACATGCCGATGATTTCCGAAATCACGCCGCTGCTCATCATCACCAAGCTGGAGCAGTACGACTACCAAGGTGCCACGGCGATCGCTGTGGTGATGCTGGTGGCGGCCTTTGTGCTGCTGCTGGCGATCAACCTTTTGCAAGCCTGGACGCGCAAGCGTCAGGGGCACTGAGAGCCGTGATGTCCAACACCATCGCTGACACGGTCGCGCATGCGCCCACCGCGCCCACCGCGCCCGATGCGCAGCGCCCTGTGGCACCGCGCTCGGCCTTGGCCGCCACCACCGAGCCCGCCTGGGTGCGACGAAGCTTGATCGGCGTGGCGCTCGCCTTCCTCAGTTTCTTTTTATTCGTACCGTTGGCGGCGGTGTTCTTCGAGGCTTTCAAAAAAGGCTGGGGCGTTTACCTGGCGGCGATCACCGAGCCCGATGCGGTGTCGGCAATTTGGCTGACGCTGACCGCGGCGGCCATTTCGGTGCCACTGAACCTGGCGTTTGGCCTGGCCGCCGCTTGGTGCATCGCCAAGTTCGACTTTCGCGGCAAGAACGTGCTGCTCACCTTGATCGACCTGCCCTTCTCGGTGTCGCCGGTGATTGCGGGTTTGATTTACGTGCTGATTTTCGGCTTGCAAGGCTGGTTCGGCGAAGCGCTTCGCGACCATGACTTGAAGGTGATCTTTGCAGTGCCCGGCATCGTGCTGGCCACCACGTTTGTGACCTTCCCGTTCATTGCGCGCGAACTGATTCCGCTGATGCAAGCGCAAGGCCCTGAGCAGGAAGAAGCAGCGCGCGTGCTGGGGGCCTCGGGCTGGCAAATGTTCTGGCGCGTCACGCTGCCCAACGTGAAATGGGCTTTGCTGTACGGCGTGATTTTGTGCAACGCGCGCGCAATGGGCGAGTTCGGCGCGGTCAGTGTGGTGTCGGGTCACATACGCGGCCAAACTAACACCATGCCACTGCACATCGAGATTTTGTACAACGAATATCAATTCGCCGCCGCCTTCGCAGTGGCCTCGCTGCTGGCGCTGTTGGCGCTGGTGACCTTGCTGCTGAAGTACGCAGTGGAACAGCGCGTCAAGCAAGAAAAGCGCAGCGCGCCAGGCAGAAGCGAGTGAGCAAGCCATCACAGGGCATCCACAAATGAGCGTCCACAAATGAGCATCGACAAATGAGCATCGAAATACGCAACTTGAACAAGCGCTTCGGCAACACCGTGGTGTGCGACAACTTGAATCTGGACATTCCTTCGGGTGAACTGGTGGCCTTATTGGGGCCGTCGGGTTCGGGCAAAACGTCGCTGTTGCGCATCATCGCCGGGCTAGAGCGGCCCGACGCCGGTTCAGTGTCGTTCCACGGCAAAGACGCCACCTTCGATGACGTGCGTGATCGCAACGTGGGCTTCGTGTTCCAGCACTACGCCTTGTTCGGACACATGAGCATTTTTGAGAACGTGGCGTTCGGCTTGCGTGTGCGCCCCAAGGCCACGCGGCCCAGCGAAGCGCAGATCAAAAGCAAGGTCACCGAGCTGCTTCAACTGGTGCGTCTGGACTGGTTGGCCGATCGTTATCCGCACCAGCTTTCAGGCGGCCAGCGCCAGCGCATTGCCCTGGCGCGCGCCCTCGCTGTGGAGCCCAAGGTGCTGCTGTTGGACGAGCCCTTCGGTGCGCTCGATGCAAAGGTGCGCAAAGAACTGCGCCGCTGGCTGCGCAGGCTGCACGATGACATGCACATCACCAGCGTCTTTGTCACGCACGACCAGGACGAGGCCATGGAAGTGGCCGACCGCGTGATCGTCATGAACCAAGGCCGTATCGAGCAAGACGGCCCGCCGGACGAGGTGTACGACCACCCGGCCACGCCCTTTGTGTTGCAGTTTCTTGGCGACGTGAACTTGTTTCAGGGCCGCTTCGGGCATGCTGCGGGTGACGTCGCAGGCGATGCCGCATCGACTGATGAGGTCAGTTACGTGCGGCCGCACGAGTTAGAGATCGTCACTGATCCGCAGGAAAATACGCTGGCGGTCACGCTGTCGCAGGCGCTGACGGTCGGGCCGCAAACTCGCATCGAATTCAAACGTGTGGACGACGGCAGCTATGTCGATGTGGAAATGACGCGCGCCGCTTACACCGCCTTGCGCGACAAGTTTGAGCTGCGCACAGGCAGCCAGGTGTACTTGAAGGCGCGACGAGTGACGCGCTTCTCAGCGGGCAACCGCGCGACTGTGGACGTTGAACTTGCAGATCCTGCTTCAATGATCTGAGGTCAGCGTGCGTGCAGGCGCAGCGCCTCAAACTTCTAGGCGCGTACCGGGTGCCGTGGCCATCGCACGCTCAACCACGTCCCGCTTGAGCGACGACGCAAACGTTTCGATGAAGTCGAACACGTAACCGCGCAACAAGGTGCCGCGGCACACGGCCAGCTTGGTGAGGTTGATCTCGAAAAGGTGGCGCGCATCGATGGCACGCAGGTCGCGGTCGCGCTGGTCGTCAAACGCAATAGACGCCACGATGCCCACGCCCAGCCCCAACCCCACGTAGGTTTTGATCACATCGGCGTCCATTGCGGTGATCACCAGGTCAATCTCGATTCCCGCCTTCTCGAAGGCGTCGTCTATGTGCGTGCGACCTGTGTAGCCGGGGTTGTAGGTGATGATGGGAAATTCCGCCAGCCGCTGCAGCGTGAGCGGCGCGCCGTCCAGCAAGGCGTGGTCGGGCGGCACGATCACGCTGTGCGTCCAGCGGAAGCAAGGCAGCGCCACCAGCGCCTCAAAGGTGGCAAGCGCTTCGGTGGCGATGCCAATATCGGCTTCGCCCGAAAGCAGCATCTCGGCGACCTGGTGGGGCGTTCCCTGGTGCAGGCACAGGCTCACTTGGGGGTAACGCTGGCGGAAGTCGCGCACCACACTGGGCAGCGCATACCGAGCCTGCGAATGGGTGGTGGCTATGGACAGTCGGCCCACCGCCTGCTGAGTGAATTCCTGGGCAGAGCGCTTCAGGCTTTCGGCATCTTTTAAGATGTTCTCGATGATGGGCAGAGCCAAGGCACCGACTTCGGTCAGCGCCGTCAAGCGCTTTCCGGCACGCACAAACAGTTCCAGCCCCAACTCTTCCTCCAGCTCGCGAATCTGACGGCTCACGCCGGGCTGCGAGGTGTGCAGCACTTTGGCCACTTCGGTGAGGTTGAAGCCGCAGCGCAAAGCTTCGCGCACGGAACGCAACTGTTGGAAATTCATGAATCGGACAACCCAAGCACTGCGTTAAAAGTCGCTTGAGTATCACCGTCCATCAGCGCGCATTGAAACAATAAAAAACTGCGCTAGCGGCATGTAGGTTGCGCGCTGCGCTAGTTTCTGCGGTTCAACTTTTGCAAACCAGCAGTGAAGCGCGCAGTGTTTTAACACTGCGCGCCACGCTTTATCGCGGTGTCGTCACACTTTGCGGCGACGTGCCACAAAGCCCACAGCGCACAAACCAGCCAACATCAAGGCGTAGGTTTCTGGCTCGGGGATTGGGGGGGTAGTCGCTACAAAGTTAAACGAACCGCCGCCTTGGCTGATCCTGAAACCACCGCCTGCGGTGTCAGTAAAGCGCGTGACCTGCGACACCGTATTGGTGAACGACGCCAAGGCTACGCTGTAGAAAGGAACCGGCGTAACGAAGAAAGGAGCGGCACCCGCAGCCGTGGCGAAGGTCAGCCGAGCAGCGGCGCTGGGCGTGAAGTCGCCTCCGCCTGCGGGCGCGGTTGACACCGTACCCGACACCAAGCTGCCGGAGGCTAACAACACTTCCCCGTTTGCAGTCTCGGTGGGGTTGTTTGCAATATCGAAACCGAAGCTCGCTGCACCGTTGTAGCCGTACAGCTGGTAGGTCAAGGTGGTGAAGGTTCCCGAGGTTCCAACCGAACCTGGGTTGCCCGTACCGGTGTTGCCGTTTCCGGTGAACTGGATGTACATGCCATAAGAGCTGTTCAAACCCTGCGGAACCAAGGTGATGCCACCCAGTTGCGCACCGCTGATCGACAAGAAGCCGGTTTCAGTAAAGCTGTTGCCTGCACCAAAACGCACGGTGGCGTAGTCGGAAATCAGGATGTTGTCTGCTGTGAAGGCGGTACCTGCCAACCCTGCTGCGGTAGGGGTTGAACGTGAACGACGGCAGTGCCGATGCGCTGGCGCAAAGTGCGGCCAAGGCCAACGCAACGGCGCTGCGTTTTAGCAATGGTTTGGGTGATGCGGTGAAGGAAAGTGTCATGGTGTGCTCCAGGCTGGCAGGGTGTAGATCGCACGGATTCGTGCAAGAGATTTCATGAGCCCGCTCCGTCACTCTGCACTTTAGGACGCTATGCAGAATGGAGAACGATTCACATATTGGAGGCTAGGCAGTAAAGGCTTGTTAC
>JANPNT010000702.1:0-5983 GCA_031427655.1 Burkholderiales bacterium | reverse complement strand
CGGTGAACGACAGCCAGGCAGCCAATAAAAATGGCGCGACCAAAAAAACGGCGAGCAAGCTCAGGCCGGGCGCCGCGAAGAGCCAGGGCGTGAGGCCGTCGCGGTTGACCCGTTGGGTCACGGCTGACGTGTTCATGGCTTGGCGCTGTTGGTGAACAAGCAGCTTGCAGGCGCAAGAATTTTTCGCACAATTTATTTCATGCCGGTGGCCACCACCATGGCGGTGGTGGCTGTGGTGTGGTCGCTGCTGTACAGCCCTGACGCGGGTGTC
Source organism: Burkholderiales bacterium (assembly GCA_031427655.1). Lineage (GTDB taxonomy): Bacteria > Pseudomonadota > Gammaproteobacteria > Burkholderiales > Burkholderiaceae_C > JANYJJ01. The sequence continues at coordinate 5,712 of JANPNT010000702.1, read as the reverse complement.
ATCAACCGTTTGGTGGGCGTGCTCAGCTTCGGTGCCATCGGCCCTCAAGACTGGCTGCGCGACCCGATGCTGGTCATGCCCGCGGTGATGCTGATGTCCATTTGGCAAGGCGTGGGCTTTCAAATGCTGGTGTTTTTAGCTGGCCTGCAAGCCATACCCGGCGACCTTTACGAAGCCGCCACGCTCGACGGTGCCAAGCCCTGGAATCAGTTCCGCTTCATCACCTTGCCGCTGCTGAAAAACACCACCGTGTTTGTGCTGGTCACCACCACCATCTACGCCTTTCAGTTGTTCACGCAGGTGCAAATCATTGCCAACAGCGGCGCGTCGGCCCCGGTCGACAGCTTTCGCACGCTGGTGATGCTGATGGTGGCCGAGGGCTTTCGCAACGGCAAAGTGGGCTACGCCTGCGCGGTGTCGGTGGTGTTCTTTTTGATCGTGTTGGCGATCTCAACCGCGCAAAGATTTTTGCTGCGCGACGAAGAAAGCGCTGCATGAAGACACACCAAAGCGCAAGCTCAGCTTCGTCATGGGTTTGGTACGCCGTCAACGCCGTGCTGGTGCTGTTCTTCCTGATGCCGCTGGTGTTTTTGTTTGTCAGCGCCTTCAAAGGCGACGAGCTGCAACTGCTCAAAGACATGGGCAGCTTGGCGGCCTTCGTGCCGCAAGGCGAGCTGTCAATGCAAAACTTTCGCGACGTCTTGGTGCGCACTTCATTCGGCTTGGCGCTGTTCAATTCGCTGCTCACCGTCAGCATCACCGTGGTGCTGGGCGTGCTGGTCAACAGCATGCTGGCCTACGCGCTGGCGCGCTTCAAGTTTCGCGGTCGGCAAACGCTGCTGGCAGTGGTAATCGCCCTCATCATCATTCCGTTTGAAGCCATCGCCGTGCCCTTGCTGTTGCTGGTCAACGAGCTGCCGTGGTTCGGCGCCGAAGGCCTGCAACGCGGCTGGCTTGACAGCTACCAAGTGCAGGTGCTGCCCTTCATCGCGCACGCGTTTTCGGTGTATTTGTTTTATCAATTTTTCATTGCGCTGCCCAAAGATCTGGAAGAGGCCGCGTTGATGGACGGTGCCGGGCGGTTTCGCATTTACTGGAGCATCGTGCTGCCGCTGTGCAAGCCGGTGATCGCCACCGTGGCGGTGTTGCAGTTCCTTTCGCGGTGGGGTGATTTGCTGTGGCCGGTGATGGCCGTGCGCGGCGAAGAATTTGCCACCTTGCCCTTGGCCATGCAAACCTTCTTCGGCCAATTCCCGCGTCAGTGGGGCGACGTCATGGCCTTCGCCGTGATGGCCACCGTGCCCACCTTGCTGCTCTTCATCGTGTTCCAGCGCTGGTTCGTCAAGAGCGCTATTTCCAGCGGAATCAAGGGCTAAAAAAATGAAAAGAAAGTCGTCATGGCCAGCGTGACCCTCAACGGCATTCGCAAACTCTACGGTGATCACAACGGCGGCGGTGCCGAAGTCATCAAAGGCGTAGATCTCGACATCCTCGACGGCGAGTTCATGGTGTTTGTCGGCCCGTCGGGCTGCGGCAAAAGCACCATGATGCGAATGATCGCGGGCCTGGAAGACATCACGGCTGGCGAGCTGCGCATCGGCAGCCGCGTGGCCAACAACATCCCGCCCGCACAACGCGGCGTGGCCATGGTGTTCCAAAGTTATGCGCTGTATCCGCACATGACGGTGGCCGAGAACATGGGCTTCAGCTTGAAGATGGCGGGGCTGAGCAAAGCGCAAATCAGCCAGCACGTGGCGCGTGCGGCCGAGGTGTTGCAGATCACGCCTTTGCTGCAACGCTTGCCCAAGGCGCTGTCGGGCGGGCAGCGGCAACGCGTGGCCATCGGCCGTGCCATCGTGCGCCAGCCGGAGGTGTTTTTGTTCGACGAGCCGCTGTCGAATTTAGACGCCAACCTGCGCGTGCAAATGCGCGTCGAGTTGACCCAACTGCACAAGCGCCTGGGCAGCACCATGATTTACGTCACCCACGATCAAACCGAGGCCATGACCATGGGCGACCGCATCGCCGTGTTCAACGGCGGGGTGGTCGAGCAAGTGGGTGCGCCGATGGATTTGTACCAACGGCCGGCCAACCGCTTTGTGGCGCAATTTTTGGGCTCGCCGCGCATGAATTTGTTGCCCGCTTCGATGGTGCGCGATGTGGGCGTGGCGGTGCTGCGCATCAACGGTGTGAGCGCGTTGAGGTTTGCCGCAGACACTGCCATCGATGTATCCGCTTGCACAGAAGTCGGCGTGCGCTGTGAGTTCTTGCAGATCGCACAAGACTTAGAACCCGCCTGGGCCTTGACGGTGCAGGGCATAGAACAACTCGGCGACAGCACGCTCATTCACTTGCGCTCGCCCAGCGGTGCCGCACCGCTGTGCATCAAGCTGGCCACGGCCGCCGCGCCTTGCTTTGCGGGCGACACCGTGCGCGTGCGCCCCGCGCCAGGTGCTCTGCACTTGTTTGACGCGGCGGGTGTGCGCATCTGTTCGCTTTGACCTCGATCCCTCCATTCGGCCCATGAAAAACGAAGTTCAACTCATCACTTACGTTGACCGCCTCAGCGGCGGCGGTTTGCGCTCTCTTCAAGCCTTGTTGACTGGGCCACTGAAGGGCGTGTTTGGCGCAGTTCACCTGCTGCCTTTCTTTCACACCATCGACGGCGTGGACGCAGGCTTTGACCCCATCGACCACACCCAGGTCGATGCGCGTTTGGGCGACTGGGCCGACATCAAAGCTTTGTCCGCGCACCTGGATGTGATGGCCGACGTGATCGTCAATCACATGTCGTCCAGCTCGCCGCAGTTTTTGGATTTCTCAGAACTTGGTGCGCAGTCGGATTACGAAGGTTTGTTTTTGACGCTCGACGCCGTGTTCCCCAGCGGAGCGTCAGTGGCCGACTTGAAGTCCATTTACCGCCCCCGCCCCGGCTCGCCGTTCCACGCCGTCACGCTAGAAAACGGTGAGCAGCGCACGCTGTGGAGCACCTTCACGCCGCAGCAAATTGACATCGACGTGCAGCACCCGCAAGGCCGCGCCTACCTCGACAGCATCTTGAATGCCTTGGCCGCCAGCGGCGTGCGCATGATCCGCCTTGATGCCGTCGGCTATGCCATCAAACGCGCAGGCACCAACTGTTTCATGATGCCCGAGACGTTTGATTTCATCGACGCCTTCGCCGCCCGCGCCCGCGCCTTGGGCCTGGAAGTGTTGGTGGAAGTGCACGCCCATCACCGCAAGCAAATCGAGATCGCCAAGCGCGTCGATTGGGTCTATGACTTTGCGCTGCCGCCCTTGGTGCTGCACGCCTTCTTCTTCAAGACCGCGCGCTACTTGAAGGCGTGGCTGGCCATACGCCCGAGCAATGCGGTCACGGTGCTCGACACCCACGACGGCATCGGCATCATCGACATCGGTGCCGACCCGGCTGACCGCATCGGCGCGCCGGGTTTGGTGCCGCCTGCCGAGGTGGACAAGCTGGTCGAAATGATCCACGCCAACAGCGAGGGCCAAAGCCGCGAGGCCACCGGCGCAGCAGCTTCCAACCTAGACCTGTATCAAGTCAACTGCACCTTTTTTGATGCCATGGCCCGCGACGAGCGCAGCTATTTACTGGCCCGCGCCATCCAATTTTTCATGCCCGGCGTGCCCCAGGTTTACTACGTCGGTTTGCTGGCCGGCCACAACGACATGAAGCTGTTGACGAGCACCCGCGTGGGCCGCGACATCAACCGCCACCACTACACCCGCGTCGAATTGGAGACCACCTTGAACGAGCCCGTGGTGCAGCAACTCATCACCTTGATTCGCCTGCGCAATCAGCACCCGGCGTTCAACGGCAGCTTTGCGTTTGACCAGGTGAGTGACGCCGAGTTGCGCATGCGGTGGACGCTCGGTAACGAACTGGCATCCCTTTTCATCAATTTTGCTGATCTGAGCTTTGATCTGCACTTTGAAGGCGCGCAGGGGCGTCAGACGTTGAGCTTCTGAGGGCTGCCCAGGACTGGGCCGGAAAAGCTCTGCAGCGCCTTTGCGGCGCTGCGTTTGGAGAGCTGGACGAAGACTTCGAGCCGCACTTACTGTCGCGACCAACCGTCTTCTGGCAGCGCATTTTTGTCACTCACCTTGGCCCAGACTTTGTCGGCCTTGAGCTTGGATGCGTCGCCGCTGCGACGCTCAAAGAAGTCGGCCGTTTCCATGGCGCTGGTTTTCTCGGCCATGGCGACCACAAACAACTGATTCATCGTGGTGTCGTCGGCAGCGGCCAGGCGTTTGGAGGCCAGCTTCAAAGATTCTGGAAGTCGGAGTGCGCAGTGGCTCATGGTGAGGGCTCCGTCAAATTGGTTTTCAAATCTGAAAAACCTGGAAGGGTCGTTGCGAGTACGGCACCATTTTCTTGGACGGTTCGCCGGTTCGCCGGTTGGCGATGTGTTTCGCAAACCGCAGCTTTTTATTGAGTTTGACTCTCGAAAAAAAGCCCCGCACAGCTTTCGCGGTGCGGGGTTGTTGCAGGGCACGGTCGGCCGGGTTGGCCGACTTCGGGCGCGCCTCGCCGCGGCTTTTTGGTGCGACCAAACCGGCGCACAGTGCCCGCGCTCCTAGCGCATGCCTGCTGCCACCTTGTCCTCGCCGAACAAGTCGAACACCACGCCCCGCAGCCACTGGTGCGCCGGGGAGCGATGCACTTTGGCGTGCCAGAAGACGTTGATGGCGATCTCGGGCAGGTCCATCGGGTGCGGGCGAAAAGTCAGGTCAAAGGGCTCCGCCAAACTTTGCGCCAGGCGCTCGGTGACGGTGGCCACCATGTCCGATTGCCGCAGCAAATGGCCCACGCTCACGTAGTGCGGAATGGTCAAGCGCACGGTGCGCTCTATGCCCGCCCGCCGTATCAGTTCATCCACCTTGCCGTGACCCGTGCCTGCCGACACGATCACCAGATGTTCGGCGGCCTTGAAGTCGGCCAACGACAGGCACTTGCGGGTTAGCCTGTGACTCAAGGGATGGCCTTTGCGGAACAGGCACACATAGCGCTGCTTGAACAAACGCCGCTGAAAGAAGCCCGCTTTGAGTTGCGGCAGCGGGCCGATGGCCAAGTCCACCTTGCCGGCTTCCATGTCTTCACGCAGGTTGGTGGCCGTGGTGCGCACCGTGCTCAGCAACACGCCGGGGGCTTCACGGCGCAGGCTTTCAATCAACGCGGGCAGGAAGATGATTTCACCGATGTCGGTCATGCCTATCGTCACGGCGCGCTTCACGCTGGCCGCATCAAAGTGGCTGATCTGGTTCAAGCCGCTGTGGATCATGCCCAGGGCTTGGCCTATGGGTGCCGCCATCTGCTCGGCAAACGGTGTCGGCATCATGCCTTTGGGTGTGCGCACGAACAGGTCGTCGCCAAACTGCCGCCGCAGTTTGGCCAGCGTGTTGCTGACCGCCGGTTGCGTCAGCCCCAACTGGTCGGCCACCTTGGACACGCTGCCTTCCAACATGAGTTGTTGGAACAGCACCAACTGGTTCAGATCAATGTCTTTCAACTCCATGGAAGCTCCGTTTTTTCCATCACGGTGAGTGATACATCACATTGCTGTAATTCTATTTACTGATTCTTGCAAAGCGGGAATGATGCGCCGCAGGAGCGCGTGCCACCGTCATGGAGCTGGCTTGACAGGACGTTGCTGCACAACAGGAGACACCGCTTGAACGAAACCTCCA
>JANPNT010000701.1:0-9254 GCA_031427655.1 Burkholderiales bacterium | reverse complement strand
GACACGGCCGGGCGCCTTACTCGTAGACCTTGCCCTTATGGCTTTCGAACTGGGCGGCCTCGTGGCTGTACCAGATCTGGCCGTTGCGGGTGTCGCGCAGGTTCTTCAGCTTATCGATCGACTTCATCGACTCGTTGGTGTTCCATGTGATGCCCGGGATCGAGCCTTGTTCGTTCTCGGCGGTGTAGACCGCGTCGCCGGCCATGATCACGTAGCCGGACTTCGGCAGCTTCAACATCACCGACTGGTGGCCGGCGGTGTGGCCCTTGGTGTCGAGGATGGTGATCGTGCCGTCGCCGAACAGGTCGTAGTCGCCGGTGAGTTCCATGAAATCGTAGTCGCGCGTGCCGTCGTAGTCTTTCAGCACGTACGCGGCGCGCTGGAACTTTTCGGGCCACCAGGCACCTTTGAGCTCGTCCTTCTGCACCACGTGTTTGGCCTTCGGGAACATCTTGATGTTGCCGGCGTGGTCGAGGTGAAAGTGCGAGTAGATAACGTACTTGACGTCCTCGGCTTTGAATCCGAGTTTTTGAAGCTGGCGGTCGATGACCTCGTCGCGCGACTGCTGGATGTTGAACGCACCGCACAGGCCGGCGCCCCAGTACGACGCGCACTGGTTGTCAGAGACGGCGACGTTGTTGCCGGTATCGAACACGATCAGACCGCGCGGGTGCTGGATCACGTGCATCGAGACTGGCGCCTTGACCTTGGTGCCGACGCCGCTCATCGCCGTGAGCCAGCCCTTGTCGAGCTCCAGCAACCCGCTGCTGAGATGCCACAGCTTGATGGTCTGCGCCGAAGCGCCGATGCTCGCCACGCACAGCGCGGCCGCTGCCGCGGCCTTGAAAAGCCTGCTTCTTGTCCTCTTCATCTCCTCATTTTTTCCCAGCCGGAACCCGGGGGTCCGGTGCAAGGCGACGCGCTTCGGGTTTGGCGCGTGCTGGCGCTCGCCATACAGCGCGCCACGACACAATCTTGCCCGAAACAACCGCGGATGCCACAGCGCGCCACTTCGTATTTCGTGAAGATCCCTTTCCGGGATCCAGAAGTTCGGGTCAACCCGCACACGCCCTTGGACTGCGGCACCGCGTCGAGATCGGCAAGCGTCGGATGCCCCCTATCCTCAACCTCCAGTGGATTGCACGTGGCATTTGAAATCCGCCTGCTGGCACGATTTGATTTGCCTGGAAGCGGTCATCGACGAGCGGCCGCTTCTGGCCGGCAGCGGGAAACCAAACTGAAGGCAAGCTGACGTCTGCGCGGGCTTCGCTTCAAGCGGACGGCCACCAAGCGCACGCCCCAAGCAGCCGGGCTGAGACCTGGCCATCAATTGGCTTCTGGAAAAAGCCAACGAAGAGCGAGTCCTGCCCAGCGGCCCGGTTTTCTGCAGCGCAGATGAGGATTAGCACCGCTGAGCTGCTCGGCCCACCGCACGGCAAGCGTGGCCCAGCCTGCGTGTCACGTCGACGAGCGAATCTCGCACATCGGACAGCTCATCCACGACCAACAAACTGGGTGATTCGCCGTCCGCGAAAAGGTCGCCTACGGGCGAAATGCGCTTCACCTGTTTCGCCGGGATGCCCACGGTGAATGTGGTGCCCTGCCCTTCAGGGTGTGCGGCAGCGCGGGATTGCACTTCAAGTCAACCGCCCAGCTGTTGCAGAACGTCACGGATCACAAAAAGGCCGATCCCTGTGCCGTCGTCACTCGACGCAAACGGCACAACTGCACTTCTCAGCTGCTCCAGCGCAGCCGGAGGCAGACCTGGCCCGGTGTCATGCACTGCCCGCGCTTGCATAGCGCGCGGAGTTCTCGACGAGGTTTCGCAAAACCTGCGCAATGCGGATCGGATCTGCGCTGACCGTCGTCGACCGCGGAGGAAACTCGACCTGAAACGCGAGCCCCCTGGCAATGGCTGCAGCCGCTTCAAAATTGGGCGGAGTGCTTCGTTCATCTTGCGTTTGTCCATCTGTCGCTTACGCGTACCGACTCAATGCGACAGAACCCTTTTTATTGCACAGCGATCACTCGCCTTGTCGTTTCTTGCGCGGCCGACTCGCGACCACGCGGTCGAACACCGCGTTGGGCAGCACCCGCAGAAGCTTGGCCAACACGCCCATTTGCCACGGGATCACGCGGTAACTGGTGCCTGCCTCGATGGCCGCAAAAGCGCGATTTGCAAAGTCGCCGGCTTCCAAGGCGAACGGCATGTTGTAAGGGTTGGCGCTGGTCAACGGCGTCTTCACATAGCCCGGACTGAGGGTCACCACCTTCACGCCAAACGGGCGGCATTCGCCGCGCAAACTCTCGCAGTAAGAAATGACGGCCGCCTTGCTTGAACAGTAAGCGCCGTGTCCGGGAATGCCGCGGATGCCGTTCACGCTGGCGATGCCCACCAAGCGGCCGCTGCCGCGTTGGCACATGGCGCGCACGAAGGGCTGGAAGGTGAAGGCGGTGCCGAGGTTGTTGGTCTCAAAAATGCGGCGCATCACGTCAAGGTCGTCAAACTCTGCCGTGTCCATGCCGATGCTCAAACCGGCGCAGGCCACCACCACATCCGGCAAGCCTTGCGCGGCGATGCAGGCGCGACCCGTTGCGGTGATGGCCTCAGCGTCGCGCACATCGGCACCGTAGACCACTGCGCGATCTGCGGGCCAGTCTTGTTGAGTCACCCAACTTTGCAGCTGCGAACCGCGTCGTGCCACCAAAGCCAGTCGGTAACCGGCTTGATAAAACCGAAGCGCCAAGGCTTGGCCAATGCCGCTGGACGCGCCAGTGATAAAGGCCAGCGGAGCCGTCATGCCGCGCCTATTTGCCCGGCGCTGAAAACGTGGCCCGCACGCGCCCTTTCAGCAGCACCAAACCTTTGATGTTGTCGTACTCCAAGCCGTCAGCCTTCACCACCGAATGGCCGCGCGTGACCGTCACTGGCAGATGCGACCGCACCTGCTCGGTCTTGAAAAACGCGTGCAAAAACTCGCCTTTGAACTCAATCGCGTCTTCGCCCGCCAGCCCTTGCCGCGTCACGCGCGCCCCGCCGGTGAGTTGCACTTCCGAGCCGTCGCTGTTGCTTTGCGCGCGGTTCGCGATGGCCACTGTTTCGCGGCCATTCAATGTCCACGCGCGCACCCGGGCTTGGTCGATTTCCAGCGTGTCGGTGTCGGGGTAATGGCGCAGCGCCTTGCCTTCCACTTGCAAGCGCATGCTGCCTTCGGGCAAGAAACGTTGCACGGTAAAGTTGGTCATGGCGTAGTCGGGCTCATGGCGGGGCGCGGCCTCGCCTTCTGCTTCGCCGGGCACGGGTGTGTTCTTCACCAACCACCACGTGCCCAACGCCAAAGCCGCCATCAACAACAAAGGCAAATAAGCCGACACCAGTGCAGTAATGCGTGCGGGCCAAGAAGGGCGCAATGAGCGGCGTTCCGCCGCTTCAGCCAAGGGCGGCGCGGGGCCAGCGGACAGCAGCAGCTCGGGCAGCGGCGGCAGATCGGTGGCGGTGGTGGACAGGTTCACGTGCCGCCACCCGAACCAGAGGACGCATCCAAAGTGATCAAGTGACCTCCCAGCAAAGTGGCGTAGTTGCCGTTCGCGCTGAGCAGGACATCGCAGCACTCGCGCGCCGCACCAAAGCCGCCTTGCCACTGGCTCACGTGATGAGCCACTGCCTTCACTTCGGCGTGCGCATTGGCTGGCGCGCACGCGAAACCGGCACGCGTCATCAAAGGCAAGTCGGGCCAGTCGTCGCCCATCGCAGCCATTTGACGCCAATCGACATTCAAGACGCGCATCAAATCGGCGGCCGCGGCCAGCTTGTCGTGCGCGCCGTAAACCGCGTGCGCAATGCCCAAATCGGCCACACGGCGGCGCACGGCCGGTGAGTCGCGCCCGGTGATGACGATGGGTGTGATGCCGCCTTGCGCCAGCAACTTCAGGCCGTGCCCGTCCAGCGTGTTGAAGGCCTTGAATTCTTCGCCGCGCTCGCTGAGGTAGATGCGCCCGTCGGTTAGCACGCCGTCCACATCAAAGATGGCAGCGCGAATGCCTTTGGCCTGCTGAAGTAGTGCATCGGGAAAGCGCAAGACAGCGACGGTGGCCCTCATCAAATCACCCTGGCGCGCATCAAATCATTCACATTCAAAGCGCCCACCAACACGCCTTGCGCGTCCACCACCAACAAGCTGTTGATGCGGTGCTGTTCCATCAGTTGGGCGGCGTCCACGGCCAGCGCTTGGTCGCGCACGGTACGCGGATTGGGGTGCATGACTTCACCGGCAGTCAGGGCACGCAGGTCGCGGCCTTGCTCGACCAAGCGGCGCAAATCGCCGTCGGTGAAGATGCCCAATACATGACCCCCAGCGTCGGTCACGGCAGTCGCACCCAAACCCTTTTCGGTCATCACGCGCATGGTGGCTACGAAGGGCAAGTCGGCCGACACGCGCGGCACAGCATCGCCGCTGCGCATCACGTCAAACACGTGGGTCAGCAGCTTGCGGCCCAAACTGCCGCCGGGGTGCGAACGCGCAAAGTCTTCTTCCTGGAAGCCGCGCGCGTCGAGCAAGGCCACGGCCAGCGCGTCGCCCAGCGCCATTTGCGCGGTGGTGCTGGCGGTGGGGGCTAAATTCAAAGGGCAGGCCTCTTGATCCACACCGCTGTTCAATGTGATGTTGGCGTGCTTTGCCAAGGTCGAATCGAGCTTGCCGGTCATGGCCACCAAAGTCACGCCCACGCGTTTGAGCGCGGGAAGAATGGCGGCCAGCTCGCCGCTTTCGCCCGAGTTGGAAATCGCCAGCACCACGTCCACCGGCAGCACCATGCCCAGGTCTCCATGGCTGGCTTCGGCCGGGTGCACAAACATTGCGGGCGTGCCGGTCGACGCCAAGGTGGCCGCGATTTTTCGGCCCACATGGCCACTCTTGCCCATGCCCATCACCACCACGCGGCCGGTGCCTGTGAGCATGGCGTGAACCGCGCGCGCGAAGTTGGCGTCTTGGCGGTCTTTCAGTCCGAGCAGCGCTTGCGCTTCGATGTCAAACGTCTGTCGCGCCAAACGCACGGCGCGCTCGGCGTTGAAAGTTCGCGAAGTGCTCGGGGCGTCCATTACGATGAAGTCGTCGTCATTCGCCATTTTAGGCACCGCCCTCACTGTCTCAACACATGGCATCCACGCTCGAACTGGTTTTGCTTTACCTGGTTGCCGCTGTGGCTGGTGTGGTGGTGTGCCGCACGCTGAGGTTGCCGCCGATGTTGGGCTATCTGGCAGTGGGTGTGCTCATCGGCCCGCACGCTTTGGCGCTGGCCAAAGACTCCACCAGCGTGGAATACCTCGCCGAGTTCGGCGTGGTGTTTTTGATGTTTGTCATCGGCCTGGAATTCAACCTGCCCAAACTGCACAGCATGCGCAAGCTGGTGTTCGGTTTGGGCTTGAGCCAGGTCGCCCTGACCATCATCGCCGCGGTGGCGGGCAACGCCTTGCTGGCATGGGCGTTTGTGCAAACGGGTCGGGGGTGGGGTTTGGATTCGCACAGCGCCGTGGCTTTGGGCGGCGCGCTCGCCATGAGCAGCACCGCCATCGTCGTCAAGCTGATGGCCGAGCGCCTGGAGATGGAAAGCGAGCACGGCCGCCGCGTCATCGGCGTGCTGTTGTTCCAAGACTTGGCCGTGGTGCCGCTGCTGGTGCTCATTCCGGCCCTGGGCTCCAAGCCCGAAGCCTTGGCCTACGCGCTGGGCTTGGCTGCGCTGAAAGCAGGTGTGCTGTTGACGCTGCTGTTGGTGGGCGGCCCGTGGCTCATGCGCACCTGGCTGACCGTGGTGGCGCGGCGCAAGAGCGACGAGCTGTTTGTGCTGAACCTGTTGCTCGTGACTTTGGCCCTGGCTCACCTCACCGAGCTGGCCGGTTTGTCGCTGGCGCTGGGCGCGTTCGTGGCCGGTATGTTGATTGCTGAAACCGAATTCAAACATCAGGTCGAAACCGACATTCGCCCCTTCCACGACGTGCTGCTCGGCCTGTTTTTCATCACCATCGGCATGAAGCTCAACGCCGATGCGGTCTGGAAACAGTGGCCCTTGGTGCTGCTCATGACGGCCTTGCCGGTGCTGTTCAAGTTTGCGCTGGTGGCTGCGTTGGCCAAGGCGTTTGGGGCTGCCACCGGCGTGGCCTTGCGCACCGGTTTGTACTTGGCGCAGGCCGGTGAATTTGGCTTTGTGCTGCTGACCCTGACCACCCAGCAGGGCTTGCTGCCGCCGCATTTGCAAAGCCCGGTGCTGGCCAGCATGGTGCTCAGCATGTTGGCCACGCCCTTCCTCATCATGCACAGCGACCGCATCGTCATGCGCCTCAGCGCCAACGACTGGCTCATGCAATCGGTAGCGATGACCAGCATCGCCAAGCGCGCCATCAACACCGAAGCGCACGTCATCATTGCCGGGTATGGGCGCAGCGGCCAAAACTTGGCGCGCTTGTTGGAAGGCGAGCGCATTCAGTACATGGCGCTCGACCTCGACCCTGACCGCGTGCGCCAAGCCGCTGCTGCCGGCCAAAGCGTGGTGTTCGGTGACGCCGCCCGCTTGCAAAGCCTGATGGCCGCCGGTTTGGCCCGCGCCAGCGCGGTGGTGGTGAGCTATCACGACACGCCTTCGGCCATGAAAATTTTGCGCTTGGTGCAAGAGCACGCGCCCCAAGTGCCGGTGATTGTGCGCACCCTGGACGACAGCGACCTGGAACGCCTGCAAGCCGCCGGTGCCACCGAAGTGGTTCCCGAAGCCATCGAAGGCTCACTGATGTTGGCCAGTCACGCGTTGGCCTTGGTGGGCGTGCCCATGCGGCGCGTGATCCGGGTGGTGCAGGAACAGCGCGATGCCCGCTACAGCCTGCTTCGCGGCTACTTTCACGGCGCCGACGACGACACCGCCGACGAGTTGTCGCACGCCCGCCTGCAGAGCATCACCATTCCACAGGCCGGAGCCTTTGTGGGCAAAGCCCTGAGCGATGTGGCCGTGCATGCCGTGGGCGTGAGCGTGGTGTCGGTGCGCCGCGCCAGTGGCGGCATTCACAAACCCGACGCTGGGTTGCTGCTGGGAGCGGGCGACACCTTGGTGCTGTCGGGCTTGCCCGAAGCGCTGGCGCGGGCGGAGGGGAAGTTGTTGGGGCAAGGGTGATTGAGCTGGGCCAGCGTGCCGTGTCAATGCCCTTCGTCATCCCCAGGACTCACCCAATGTTTGGGCTTGTCGCAGCACCAGTTCCACCGCAGCATCTTCTTGATCTGGTGGGAATTTGTACTTGCGCAAGATCCGCTTCACCCACAGCCGCGGTTTGGCCTGCACGCTCTCACGCGCCGGCCGATCTAGCGTCAAACGCTCCAGTAACTCGACCGCCAGGTTGCGCTCGGGCGAGTTGCGCACTTGCGCCAAGAAGGCGTCTTCCAAGATGCCGAAGTTAAGGTTGTCCAGGCCGACCGCATCGAAGATGTCGACCACGCTTTCACACACCACGGCCGAACTGATGATTTGTCGAATCGCCAGCTCGCGGGCCTCGTCGGTGCGCTTTTGAAAGCGCACGTCGCGCTTGGTCAAGATCACCTTCATCGCTTGGAAGAACGCCACCTCTTCACGAACGGCTTTGGCCTCGTCCAAGGTGCAGCACAGTGTGAAGGCGCGGCTCATGGCCGGGGCCATGCTCAGGATGCTCGGGCACTTCGACAAGCTCAGCGCCAACGGGTGCTTGCTTGTGTTTCCGATTTCAACGAACTCTAGTGAAAACAGCACACGAAAAAAACGCACCTCAAAAGGTGCGTTGAAAAAGTCCTGCCTTCAGCGCAGCGTCACTTCGGCGGCGCGGTGTCGATGAAGCTGGCGCGCAGGGCCAGCTTGTCGCTGAGTTTGGCCAAGTTGGCGTGGGAAGCGCGCCAGTCGATGTGACTGAAGCGGAAATCGATGTAGCTCAGCGCACAGCCCACGGCGATGTCGGCCAGCGTCAAATGAATGCCGGCGCAGTACGGTTTGTCGCCCAGGCCCTTGCTCATGGCGGCGATGCCCGCATGAATTCGGCCCATGTTGCGGTCGATCCAGGCGGTGCTGCGCTGCGCTTCGGTGCGGCCCGCATAGGTTTGCTCCAACCGCACCGCAATGGCGGCGTCGACCACGCCGTCGGCCAAAGCTTCCCAGGTGCGCACTTCGGCGCGTTCGCGGCCGCGCTCCGGAATCAAGCGGCTTACCGGCGACAGCGTGTCCATGTATTCCACGATCACGCGCGAATCGAACATCGCCTCGCCGCCTTCCATCACCAAGCAAGGCACCTTGCCCAGCGGGTTGGACTGGCTGATGCGGTCACTGGCCCACACGTCTTCCAGTTCGAGTTGGTAGTCGAGCTTTTTTTCTGCCATGACGATGCGAACTTTGCGCACGTAAGGGCTGGTGAGGGAGCCGATGAGTTTCATGTGGGTCGTCTTCTATTTGTAATTTGTGACTGATTGAAATTCATTCTAGCGGGGCAGGCTCCAGGCAATTTGTGAGGGTCGACCCGTAAGTGAGAGCTGCGCCACGACCGGCGGGGTTTGCGAAATCACTTGGCCGCGTCGCACCACGAACAAGCGGTTGGCGCGCAGGCGGATGGCTTCCACCGCGTCGATGGCTTGCAACAACACAAAGTCGGCGTGGCAACCCACTTCCACGCCGTAGTTGTCCAAGCCCATTACCTTGGCGGCGTTCACGGTGACCGCATCGAAGCACTGCCGCATTTGCGCCTGCGATGTCATTTGCGCCACATGCAAACCCATGTGCGCCACCTCCAGCATGTCGCCGCTGCCCAGCGAGTACCAAGGGTCCATCACGCAGTCTTGGCCAAAAGCCACGTTGACGCCTGCGGCCAGCAGCTCGGGCACACGCGTCATGCCGCGGCGTTTGGGGTAAGTGTCGTGTCGGCCTTGCAAAGTGATGTTGATCAGCGGGTTGGCCACCGCGTGAAGCCCGGCCTCGCGCATCAACGGCAACAACTTGCTGACGTAGTAGTTGTCCATGGAATGCATGGACGTGAGGTGCGAGCCTGTCACGCGGCCGTGCAGGCCCAAGCGGTGGGTGTGCAGCGCCAGGGTTTCAACATGGCGCGACATCGGGTCGTCGCTTTCATCGCAGTGCATGTCCACCCGCAGGCCGCGCTGGGCCGCCAGTTCGCACAAGATGCGCACGCTGTCGGCACCCTCGGCCGTCGTTCTCTCAAAGTGGGGAATACCGCCGATCACGTCCACGCCCATGTCCAGCGC
>JANPNT010000700.1:0-4201 GCA_031427655.1 Burkholderiales bacterium | reverse complement strand
CGGTCGGACGGTGGTTGATTGAGCAAGGCGAATTGCGCGTTGAGCAAGCCTCGTGGCCCGGCATCAAAGGCTGGACGCAGCGCAACCCGCAGCGCGTGAACGAGCTGATGTGGGCCAACCCGCGCGTGGTGTTTTTTCGCGAGGAGGCACTGCCTGATTTGACCGCTGGCGCCGTCCCCGGCCAAGTGCCGGGACCCAGAGGCGCGCAAGGCGTGCCACTCACTCCGGGTCGCTCCATTGCGGTCGATGCGCAAAGCCTTCCCTATGGCACGCCGGTGTGGTTGAGCACCACCGAGCCTTTGTCCAACACACCGCTGCGCAGGCTGGTGATGGCGCAAGACACCGGCAGCGCCATCGTGGGTGCCGTGCGCGCCGACTTTTTTTGGGGCCCGGGCGACGAGGCCGAAGCTCAAGCGGGGCGCATGAAGCAGGCGCTGTGGATGTGGGCGTTGTGGCCCAAACCTTGAGCCACTGCTGTTGATCTCAGGTTGAAGGCAAACAGTGTCCCGTTCGGGCTGCGCCCGAAAGGGAAGGTGGGCGTGTCGCGAAATCTTAAAGACTCAACGCAACTCCGCCCCAAACCACCGCTGCGCATGCAGCCCCAAGCCCGTCGCCACGCTGGCAAAGCGGTCACCGCGAACCGCACGCGCCGCAGGGAACGCCGCCGCAATTTTTTGGGCCAACAAGCGCAGCCCAGTCGAGCCGCCGGTAAAAAACAAAGCGTCAATTTGCTCCGGCTTCAACCCCGCCTGGGCCACCGTCACACGCGCCGCATCGACGATGCGGTCAATGTCGCCGCCTATCGCGTCCACCGCACTTTGCTCGGTCAGCGCCACACTCAAGCGCGCTTCCACATGGCTCAAATCGATGCGGGTGTCGGCCCCTTCTGACACGTCGATCTTGGCTTGCTCGGCGCGCGCCGCCAGCTCGTGGCCCAGGCGCTCGGTCACCAACACCATCAAGCGTTGGTGGTGTTTAGGGTCGGCGTAAAAGCTGCGCATTTGGCGCAGTTCGGCCACACGGCCGGGGCCGTAAACCGTGTTGATCAGGTGCCAGGTGGCCAAGTCAAAGTACACGCCGCTGGGCACTTCGCGAGGCGGCGCACCCAGCACGCTGGGGCCCATCGAGCCGTAGCCAAATTCGGGCAGCATGCTGGCCAGCTCCACCCGGCGGTCGAAGTCGGTGCCCGCAATGTGAACGCCGTGGTTGGCGAGGATGTCGCTTTTGCGGTCCAGCAACGCAGCCCGCTTCGGCCCCACGCGCACCACCGAAAAGTCAGACGTGCCGCCGCCAATGTCGGCCACCAACACCACTTCTTCCGAGGTCACGCTGCGCTCATGGTCGAAGGCGGCGGCGATGGGCTCGAATTGAAAGTGAACTTCCGTGAAACCCACCGCGTGCGCAGCGCGCGTCAACGCGGTTTGGGCTTGCGCATCGCGCGCCGGGTCATCGTCCACAAAAAACACCGGGCGGCCGATCACGGCGCGGTGAATGGGAGCACCCGCCTTCGCCTCGGCCAGCGCTTTCAAGTGCTTCAGGTAGCCCGCAATGATGTCGAGGTACTTCACCCCGCGCCCACCGCCCACATCAGTGGTTTGTTCCACCAGGCTGCTGCCCAAAATGCTCTTCATCGACCGCATCAGACGGCCGTCCAAGCCGTCTACATAAGCCGCCACCGCAGCGCGGCCAAAGGCGCGCGGCGGGCCGTCGTGCTCGGGCCCATCCACAAAGTAAAAAACGGCCGTCGGCATGGTGCGGTGCTCGCCTTCGAGCGGCACCAAGTGCATGGCGCCGTGGGTGTCGGCAGGAATGGCGATGGCCGAATTGGAAGTGCCGAAGTCGATGGCGCAGTACATGAGGGGAGAAGCGCGCAAGGCGGCGTGGCTGGAGCGGGGCGCGATTGTAGGTGCGGGGTTGGTGGCGTGGCGGCGGGCGATGCTCGACCGCACCCAGCGCGGATGAGGGGAGGCGTCAACCGCGTGGGCGTGGGATGTACTCTGGCTCGGCCAAGCGAATTTGTGCCGTCAGACTGCGCGCCACCCGATTCCCACCGTTCTGGTCACAAGCGTTTTGACTTCTCTCCTCTCGTGGCAATGCTGCGTCGAGGCTGCGGCAATCCCACAGCAATCCACTGCGTTGCAGCGCAGCAAGTACATTCATTGACCTGGGCGCAAACACGTGTGCTGTCACTGCAACCGCCCCCCAACCGCCCCCGATGGCTGAGCCGGAGACTTGCTGTGAACGCTGTGGTCGATTTGCCTGAAACGAAATCCGCGGTTGAAACTGCGCTGGCGCCCGAGGCACCACCTGTGGTCACGTCCGCCGTGCGCACGCGCCGCCAAGCGCAAGTGGTGGCAGCCCTGGCAGGCCTGCTGCCTGCGCACGCGCTGCTTTGGCATGTAGAAGACACCATCCCTTACGAATGCGACGGCCTCACCGCTTACCGCCAGCAGCCGCTGGTGGTGGCGCTGCCCGAGACCGAGGCGCAGGTGGCTGCCGTGCTGCGTGTGTGTCACGGCCTGGATGTGCCGGTGGTGGCGCGTGGCGCGGGCACCGGCTTGAGTGGCGGTGCGCTGCCGCACGCCATGGGCGTGACCTTGAGCTTGGCCAAGTTCAACCGCATCTTGAAGGTCGATGCCTTGGCGCGCACGGCCACGGTGCAAAGCGGCGTGCGCAACGCCGCCATCAGCGAAGCGGCTGCTCCCCACGGCCTGTATTACGCGCCCGACCCGAGCAGCAAAATTGCTTGCACCATCGGCGGCAACGTGGCGGAGAACTCCGGCGGCATGCACTGCTTGAAGTACGGCCTCACGCTGCACAACGTGCTGCGCGTGCGCGGCTTCACGGTCGACGGCCAGGCCGTTGAGTTCGGCAGCGAAGCCCTCGACGCGCCGGGATTGGATTTGCTGGCGGTGGTGATCGGCTCTGAAGGCATGTTGGCCGTGACCATTGAAGTCACCGTCAAGTTGGTGCCCAAACCCTTGCAAGCGCGCGCCATCTTGGCCAGCTTTGATGACGTGCGCAAAGCGGGCAATGCGGTGGCGGCGCTGATCGCGGCGGGCATCATCCCGGCCGGTTTGGAAATGCTCGACAAACCGATGACGGCGGCGGTCGAATCGTTTGTGAAATCAGGCTACGACCTCGATGCCGCGGCCACCTTGATTTGCGAAAGCGATGGCACGCCGGAGGAAGTGGAAGAAGAAGTGGGCCGCATGGTGGCGGTGATGCGCGAGGCCGGGGCCACCAAATTTGAGATCAGCACCTCCGAGGCCGAGCGCTTGAAGTTTTGGGCAGGCCGCATGAACGCCTTCCCGGCCAGCGGGCGCATCAGTCCCGACTACATGTGCATGGACTCGACCATTCCGCGCCATCAGTTGGCTGAAATTCTCACGCGCATCGCGGCCATGGAAATCAAATACAACTTGCGCTGCTGCAATGTGTTTCACGCAGGTGACGGCAACCTGCACCCGCTGATTTTGTTTGATGCCAACGACCCCGACCAATTGCACCGCTGCGAGCTGTTCGGGGCCGATATTTTGGAAACCAGCGTGGCTTTGGGAGGCACCGTCACCGGCGAACACGGCGTGGGCATAGAGAAGCTGTCGTCGATGTGCGTGCAGTTCTCGGACGCTGAGCGCGAGCAAATGTTTGCGGTGAAGCGCGCTTTCGATCCCAAGGGTTTGCTCAACCCCGGCAAGGTGATTCCCACGCTGCACCGCTGCGCTGAATATGGCCGCATGCATGTGAAGCGCGGGCTGCTGCCGTTTGCCGACATTCCGCGTTTCTAAAATCTTCTTTGAACATGCAAGGCCTTCAAAACGACATCGCGCTGCAAACGTTGATCGATAAAGTTCATACGGCGAACGCTGCCAAAACGCCGCTGAACATTTGCGGCGGCGGCAGCAAGAGTTTTTACGGTGAAACTGCAAACGGCGAGGTCCTCGACACCCGCTTGCTGTCCGGCATTTCCAGTCACCAACCCAGCGAACTCGTGGTCACCGTCCGGTGCGGCACGTCTTTGGTTGAATTGGAAGCCGCGCTGTCCGAGAAGGGGCAATGTCTGCCTTTCGAACCGCCACATTTCAGCGCCGATTCCACCGTGGGCGGCATGGTCGCCGCGGGCTTGGCCGGGCCGTCGCGCGCCCAAGCAGGCAGCGTGCGCGACTACGTGTTGGGCGTCACTTTGCTGAACGGCCAAGGC
>JANPNT010000699.1:0-2912 GCA_031427655.1 Burkholderiales bacterium | reverse complement strand
CGTACATGGACGCCCCCGGTTTGCCAAGCTTTCAATTGATGACGGCTAGAAGGTAAAGATTGCACCCGTACATTCGGACTTTTGGTGCGGTATTTGGCCGCTGTCCCTGATGGGATTTGCTGGATGGCGCCTCAATCGCTTACACGCACTCGGAGTGCCTCGGCTAGTGCGGGCTTTGCCAACCACGGTCTGACCTGTATTGCCATCACTTCATGATCGCCTGAGCAATCGGTGGTTTGAATCTCCTGCTGGTTGTTGTGCTGAATGGGCCTGCATTTGGCTCGAGCACGCTAAGCGGGAGCGCGCATGTAGTCAGCTTGGAAGTTTCGGTCGTTGGCCAGCAGTGCCCAGACAATTCTGGCGTTCTTGTTGGCCAGTGCCACGGCCGCCACATTGGGATTGCGTCGCTCTACCAGTTGGTGCAGCCAACTGCCTGTGTCAGCTTTTTGCTTGGCTCGAAATATCACCGATCTCGCGCCGTGGATCAGCAAGGTTCGTAGGTAGGAATCACCCCGTTTGCTGATACCCAGCAAGGTGGACTTGCCACCACTTGAGTGCTGCTTTGGCACCAGCCCCGAGCCAAGCTGTGAGCTGTCTGCCGTCCTTGAAATTCTTCGCATTGCCAACGCTGGCGACCAGCGCAGTGGCGGTGATCGGGCCGATGCCGGGAATCTTCTCAAGCTTGGAACTGGCGTCGCTGGTGCGGTGCCAGTTCTTGATCTGCACTTCAAGCTCCCCGACTTGTTTGTCGAGCTCTTTGAGGTGGTCCATCAGTCGCTGCACCAGCAAGCGGAACGCGCCGGTCAACTCGTTGGCGGCATCTTCAATCAGCTCCGGCACGCGCTTGGCAACGTGGGCGATGCCTTTGGGAATGATGAGTCCGAACTCGTTGAGCAGGCCACGTATTTGGTTCACCTGCGCGGTGCGCGCTTTGACAAAACCTTGGCGCACGCGGTGCAGCGAGCGCACCGATTGCTGTTCGATGTTCTTGATCGGCACGAACCTCATGTTCGGTCGCGCCACGGCTTCGCAAATGGCCTCGGCCTCGGCATCGGCCGCGTCGTTCTTGTTGGTCTTCACGTAGGGCTTGACGAACTGGGGTGCCATCAGCTTGACGGTGTGCCCAAAGCTTTCAAGCTTGCGCGCCCAATGGTGGGCACTGCCGCAGGCCTCCACGCCGATCAAGCACGGCTGCAAGTTGACGAAGAACGCAGCCACCTGGTCACGTTTGAGTTGCTTCTTCAAGACGGTTTTACCGTGTTCATTCACCGCGTGAACCTGAACCACGTTCTTTGCCAAGTCGATGCCAATCGTTGTAATGTTCATGTCAGACGCCCCTGTCGTTTGAACTGGTTGAGTAGCGCTTCTACGTTGGCACGTTGATGCCGTTTCGGGTGGGGGCGTCCATCCCATTGCTTACAAGCAAAGTTCGCAAAACATTTGCCGCAAAAAGCGACCCAAAAAGACAGGCCAAAAGTGCAGGTGGCGCGTGCCCAAGCCCAAGCCGCGAATTTGTTTTCGATCCTTTTTGCAAGCTCTGAGCCGTTTGGCGATTTGAGCGGGCAAAGGTAGTTGACTTCAAAATAAATGCAGATGGCGAGGTCGATGTGGCGATTCCATCGCCGACCTTCACGACCCACCGAAAAAGGAAACTCATGACACGCGCACCTTCCTCCCTTCGCAACGCATCGTCCGCGCTTGCACTGGCCTTGGCTGCCGCCACCTTGACGCTGGGCCTGACAGCCTGCGGCGGCGGCGACGACACCCCGGCACCGACGGCGGGACCAGCACCAGCCACCACCGCCACCATCACCGGCGTGGCCGCCACCGGCGCGCCAATCAAAGGCGGCAAAGTCAATGCCGTCAACGCAGCAGGCAAAACCGCCACCGCCACGACGGCTGCCGATGGCAGCTATTCGATCAGCGTGGCAGCAGGCGCGCCTTACGCCTTGAACATCACTGACGCAGCCGGCAAAGTTTGGTATTCCTACGCGCCCGACGCCGGGGTGGCCAACATCACACCCTTGGCCACGTTGGCGCTGTCCAAAGCCAACGTCAACAAGCCGCTGTCGGCCTTGTATGACGCTTGGGGCACGGCAACCTTGTCTTCAGACGCCGTGTTGAACGCCGCCAAGCTGCTGAATGCCAACTTCCAAAGTCAACTGCTTGCCAAGGGTGTGGACTACACCAAGTTCAACGTGTTCGACAGCACCTTCGCCGTCAACGGTGTTGGTTATGACGCCGTGCTCGACAGCGTGCGCGTGCAGTTCAGTTGCACCGCCTCAAGCTGCACAGAATCAGTCACCAACCCCGCCGGGGCGACCGTGGTCACTTGGAACAGCAACTTGGCCACCGGCGGCATCAGTTTGAGCTTCACGGCGGGCGGCACCACCACCAACGTGAACGTCAACATTGGCGCTTGCAAGGCGGCAGCCGCAGGCACGTATTCGATGTTGGTGGACACCACCGTCAGCGGCATTGGCGTCAGCATCCCGCAGGTGTGCGTCGACGGTCTGCCCGCCGCGCCCACCTCGGAAGCTGATTTCTGCGGCGGTGCAAGCTACGCGGCG
Source organism: Burkholderiales bacterium (assembly GCA_031427655.1). Taxonomy (GTDB): domain Bacteria; phylum Pseudomonadota; class Gammaproteobacteria; order Burkholderiales; family Burkholderiaceae_C; genus JANYJJ01. Next base: position 342 of record JANPNT010000699.1, on the reverse strand, counting down.
CAGCTGCCGACAGGCGCGCAGCTTGTTTCTTGCAAGTTCGCCAACAACGTGGGCACCTACATTGTGCGCATCAGCTCGCCGTTGGTGTTGGACTACACGGTGAAGTACACCTTTGTGAAGCGTTGAGGCGCTGACCTGTGTAAGCGCCCTGTCTCGAAAAGAGGCAAGGTGCCTTTTATGGCGCTGTCGCGATAGCAGAGAGAACGTGAAAGTGACCTCGAATCGGTCCGCCTCAGAAGGCCAGGGAGCAGAACTTGTCAGCAGCAGACGAGGTTCTGTCTTTGATGAAATCGAGCTGCCTCATCTCGATCATGTGCAGGGTCTCGATGCCCGCGATGCTGG
>JANPNT010000698.1:0-5472 GCA_031427655.1 Burkholderiales bacterium | reverse complement strand
TGTCGGGTCCGCTTTGGATGTGGGTGCAGCGAAAGGTGGTCCCGAAAGGATGTCAGTTGCGGGCTTCATGCAAGCAACCGTAAATCGCTTGAATCGCTGCGTCTGTGCGGCGGCGAACGTAGGCCGACTCGGCATTGATATGCGGCGGCGTGGTGGCCGGTGCAGTTCCAGCTCGGTACGGAAAGGGGTTCGCAGCTGAGCATCAAACACCGTCTGATGGCTGACCAGCACGCTCTGGAAGCCCAGAAAATACGGTGCCCGTGCAAACGAAATGAGACGGCAGAGTTCAGTGCGTCTGGCATCACCACCACCACGATCCGCCACGATCCGCCACGATCAGCCGTACGGAGCACGCGGCCTACGTTGTGCGCCTTGCCCGAGGCCTCTACCAACTGCCCCATGCCGCGCTAGGAGTGTGGGCGACCTGTTCCGCTACCGCCGCACGGTGGGCGATGTGCTTGCCGTGGAAGGCTTGCGCCAAGCTCTGCGCCAACGCAAGGCAGCGCCTGCGGCGATTGCGCGCGTGGCTCAGGCGGCGGGTGTGTGGGCCACGATGGAGCCCTTCGTTATGGCGCTGACCAGCGATGCCTGACCGTCCGCGCAATTTGGGCGCGTCAGCGCCTGCTGTACCGGCTGAGTTTGTCCGCGCACCGCAAGCGGTTTGTGCAACCCGCGATGTAGACCTGCTTGGGTTTGGCTACGCGGAAGCAAGCGCATTGCTGGCGAGGTTGCGCGGAACCATGGAAGTCGAGGCGGATGAAGGCGTGAGCGTCGACGTGAAGAGCCTGAAGATCGAGGCCATCCGCGAAGAACTCGAGTACGGCGGATCTCGCTTGCGATCGGTGCTGCGGAAATTGGAGTTGCCGTGGGCTTGCTTGAGCAGCGCGCAAGACACCAAGCCAAAGCGGCTTGGTGCAGTCCGCTGGCCCAAGTGATCAGGCCGCCGCTGGTGTCGAAGTTGGAAGCACCGCCTTCGGGGGCTGAGTGCCGTCGGACTTGCGGCGCTTTCTGCCGCTGGCTACCTTTCTGACTTGTTTGGCAGAAATCGTTCTCTTGCCTACGCGCTTCTTCTTTGACAGTGCCATGTTGAGTCTTTCGAGTAAAAAGAATGAGGATACATGTGGCACGGACGCCTGCGGTTGTTCGTGCGGCCCCTCGTCAGCACTCGGCTCCGCCTCCAAGTCGCTCCAGATCAGCCTCAGCCGCAGGAGCGAGCTCTACGACAAAGCTCATCCGCCAAGCTTCTTGCGTTTGGTATCAAGTTTGGATTGCAGTCGCTCCTGGACGGTGTCAACGGGCGCCGAAACGCCTGTTCGGTGGTCTTCCTCGAACGCAGCCTGTGCCCGAGCATGGAACGCGGTCTGGACGCGCCAGAAAGCGATGGCGTTTCGCACGGTCGCTTCGACAAAGTCGGTCAGCGTCTCACTTATCACCAGAACGGGATTTAGCACCGGCGCCGAACTGCCCACTCGGGCCGTCAGAGAGGGTTTTGATCTAGGGCGAAGCCCGTGCTTCCGGCCACAGGTAGTGACGCAAAATGTGCGACCTGCAAATACCGTCACCAGCCGAGAACCCAATGACCACATCCACTGTCTCAATGACCACATCCATTGCCCTGTTCAGCGCCGCAATGTTGATGTCCGGCGCAGCCGAGGCCCAGCCGCTGCCCACGGCCGCGCCCGAGAGCGTGGGTTTGTCGGCTGAGCGCCTGGGAAACATCGACGCCTTCTTTGCCAGTGAGATCGAACGCAAGCGTGTGCCCGGTGCCGTGGTGGCCATTGCCCGCAACGGCAAGCTGGTTTACTTCAAGGCCTTCGGCGTGGCCGACCCGGCCAAGGGCACGCCCATGGCCACCGACCAAATCTTCCAGCTGGCTTCGATGACCAAGATTCAGGCCGCCGTGGGCGCCCTGGCGCTCACCGAGCAAGGCAAGCTGCCCCTGCAGAGCCGGCTGTCCGACTACTTCGCGGCCTTCGGCACCATGGCCGTGGGCGTGCCTTCTTCAGACGGCAAGTTCACCACCGAAGCGCAGAAGCGGCCTATCTTCATCCACGACCTGTTCCGCCACACGTCGGGCCTGCCCTACGGCGGTCGGCCCGACGGCAGCAGCCCCATCGCAGCGCTGTGGCCCAGCGGCAGTGCGGCGCAGAACATGGGCACTTCGGCCGAGTTCGCGGGTGCCATCGCCAAGCTGCCGCTGGTGTACCAGCCCGGCACGGTGTTCGAGTACGGCCTGTCGTTCGACGTGCTGGGCGCGGTGGTCGAGAAGGTGACGGGCAAGTCCTTGGGCGCCCACCTTGAAAGCACCGTGTGGAAGCCGCTGAAGATGGTCGACACCACGTTCCGGCCCACCGAGGCGCAGAAGGCACGCGTGGCGCGAGCCTTCGCCAACAACCCGCTGGACGGCAGGCCGCAGTCAATCGCGGCGATCGAGCGGCCACCCACGTTTGACTGCGCCGGTGCCTGCGCCTTCGGCAGCATGGGCGACTACATCCGCTTCGGGCAGATGCTGCTGAACGGCGGCAGTTTGGAAGGCGCGCGCGTGCTCAGCCCGGCGACGGTGCGCCTGATGACCAGCAACCACCTGGGCGCCGGCATTCTGAACCGCGTCGCCGCCGTCGAGCCGCACCGCGACGGCTACGGCTTCGGTCTGGGCGTGGCCGTGCGCCTGCAGCCTGGCTTGGCCGCAGTGCCCGGCAGCCCGGGCGAGTTTTCCTGGAACGGCGCCAACGGCACCGGCTTCTTCTGCGACCCGCAGGAGCAGCTGGTGGTGGCCTTCGGCACCGCGGCGCCGGGCGAGTTGCGCAAGTACTACCGCGAACAGGTGCAAAACCTGGTGTACGGCGCGCTGGAACGCTGAACGCGGCGGTGGCTGAAAGCTGCGATGCTGGCATTTGTTGCGGGGTGCGACTGAAGCAGGTCTTCGTGGCCATCTTGATTTCGCGTTGCTTGGATCGGCGAACGCGCACAACCATGGGCATAGCAAAAAGACCAATGAACACGCAGCTCCAAGGCAAGCTGGTCGACTTCAGCTAAGGAGGCATCGGGTTGTGCCCATCATGCTCAGCGCACCGGCTGTCGCAGACGGCGGTGCACCTGATCGTCAAAGTCATGACCCTAGGCGGCGGCCAGGGTGAGCTGTCTTGTCGCTGATGTGTGGCAATTGCGCAAATGCCTTTCGTGGAGCCGCCGACTGGGGCAAGCCGAAAGAGCCCCGTAAACTGATCTATAGCGATTGGGCTCTTTTCAGTGGTGCCGAGAGAAGGCCGCTTGAAGAGCCCATTCGCGAATCAGAGCTTGCGCGTCAGAACCGCCAAGCACTCAGTTCTTTTCGAGAAGTCGCGCTTCGATTTCTTCAACTCCATCCACGACTTCCTCAAGGAGAGGCTATGAACCTTCGCCATCTAGCAGCCTTAGCAGCTTGTCTCGCAGCCACCACCGCGCTCGCCCACGCCCCCAACGAACCGCCTCACCAGGCGTTCGCTCTGGGGGACTTCAAGCTTGAAAGTGGGGAATCCATCAAGGACTTCTCCTTGTCTTACGCAACTCACGGGACGCTCAACGCCGACAAGTCCAACGCGGTGCTCGTGGTCACAGCGATCGGTGGCAATCACCACCGCATCGACCACCTGATCGGACCCGGCAAGGGGATCGACCCGGCGAATCACTTCGTGATCGCCGTTGATGCAATCTCCAACGGCCTGACCACTTCGCCTTCGAACAGCAAAGCGCAGCCAGGGATGCAGTTTCCGAAATTCAACATCCGCGACATGGTGAATTCCGCGCAGTTGCTGGTGAAGGACAAATTCGGAATCGCAAAGCTTGCGTCCGTGGTGGGGGTTTCGATGGGTGGCATGCAGGCACTGCAATTCGCGGTGAGCTTTCCGGAGATGACGCGCAGCGTGGTCGCGATCGTGCCGCTGGCGAAGACGACGCCCTGGACCACGAACATGCTCGAACTCTTGCGCCAGGCCATCATGACCGACGCCGCGTGGGCCGGCGGCAACTACCCGACGAACGCGCCGCCCGAGAAGGGTATGAGACTCTGGGCGCGGATCCTCAATGGTGGAATCGTGCGCACGCCCGACGTACTGCAGGCGGATTTTCCGAATAGCAATCTTGACGTCGTGAAGTGGCAGGAAGGCCTCGCAGACTCGGGCTGGAAACGCATGGACGCGCGCGATTGGATCTATCAGAGCTGGGCTTACGATCAGCACAACGTAGGAATGACGCCGGGCTTCAACGGTAACTATGAGCGCGCGCTGAATTCAATCAAAGCAAAAACGCTAATCTTGGCTGGCGAGGGTGATCTCCTGAACCCCGAAGCCAACGCCAAGGAAGCGGCGAAGCTCATCCCAGGCGCACGTTACGTTTCGCTCAAGCCCCGCTACCCGCTCGGTCATCTCTCGGGCGCTCCTGGGCAGGCGCCAGAAGTGGAGATCCAGAATCGGGAAATCGCGGCTTTCGTGAGCGGCCTCTGATCGCCGACTCTGCTGTGCGGAGTCTAGGAAACACGCCTTTGGGATCGACTAATTTCAGTCAACCGTCCTTTGCTTTGTGCCGTCGGGATATTTTGAATAACCGCCGAGGCAGGATCCTTCAAGAAGCACGGCTTGCCTCTGAGTCGTGATGGCCGGGACCACGAGCTCGCGGGTGCGCGAGAAAGCTGGCCTCTCGTTGCTTGAGCGACAGGCATGTAGGAGCGCTGGGAGGCAGCGATCCGGGCCAATTGTTGATACTGACGCCGGAAATTGATCGCCAGGCAAAAGTCATAAAGGTGAATTAAAAGCGCATGTCATCGAGCGCATCCTGAAGCGGCTTCCCGCTGACGAATGCGGGCGCCGCCGCAGGCACATGACGAATCAAAGTGCCTGCTGGATCGGCGAGTCGATCTGTGTCGTCTTTAGTCGCGCTACCGTGTCGAGAACGGCGCCTGGTAGGGCTGGCCGAAGGCGACGCCGGCGATGACGGTGTTGGTCGGCTTGATGAATACCTGGCCCTGGCGCTTATTGCTTCGCGTATCGACGAACTCAACGGGTCCGTTCACGACGTCAAGCAACGTGACATCCGCCGGTGCGCCGACCTGCAGCGTGCCGTGCTTCGGGATGCGGTTGATGATCTTTGCCGGATTCGCCGTCACCATGGTGACCACCTGCTCAAGAGAAAAGCCCATGTTCAGGAACTTGCTCATCACGTTGGTCAGGTAGGGTTGACCGGCAGAATTGCCGGAATACACGTGAATGTCGGAGGAGATCGTCGGAATCCGGACATACGCTGGTCATTGTCACGCATAATCCCGCGATAGGCGGCAAGCCATCGAAACACGGTACGGCGGGAGACCCCCAGTCGAGCAGATGCGCGTGTGACTTGGTCGGCAAGTTCACCAACATCGTCCAGGACGGCAAGCTGCCTCCGGCCGCCCTCGAGGCCAAAAAGCGCGGCGTGCTGTTCGATATCGGCCACGGCGGCGGC
>JANPNT010000697.1:0-3224 GCA_031427655.1 Burkholderiales bacterium | reverse complement strand
CACCGCCCATCGCCCACCGCCCAACGCCCAACGCCCAACGCCCAACGCCGATGGCCCATCGCTTTTGGTTTTTGGTTTTTTGGCTCATTGTTTGAGCGTCGTTCAGCGTCCACTTTTCAAACCCGTTTTTAAGGAGCCCGTATGCGCTTTGCCACCTACACCCACCTCGGTCAACGTCATGTGGGTCAAGTCTCGGTCGACGCTTTGAGCGTCACGCCCTACGTGCTGTCGCTCGCGGAGGCCGAGCGCGGCGTGTTGAGCTTGATAGAACGCGCGGCGTCTGGCGCAGCGATGCCAGATCTTGCAAGCGCATCGGTGGCGCTGTTGCAGGTCACCTTGGACGCACCAATTCCCCATCCGCGCCGCAACGTTTTCTGCGTGGGCCGCAATTACCACGCGCACGCCAAAGAGATGCGCGACACCGTGTTCAAAGCCGACAAGGGTGCCGTTGACGAATGGCCCATCGTGTTCAGCAAAGTGCCTGAAACCGTGGTGGCCACCGGCACTGATGTGCTGCTGCCCGCAGAAGCGGTGTCGGGCCAAATTGACTACGAAGCCGAGCTGGCCGTGGTCATCGGCACGGCGGGCCGCAACATCCGCCGCGCCGACGCAATGAAGCACATCTACGGCTACACCATCGTCAACGACGTGACCGCGCGCGACGTGCAAATGCGCCACTCGCAGTGGCACCTCGGCAAGAGCTTCGACACCTTCTGCCCCATGGGCCCGTGGATCGTCAGCGCCGACGAACTTGACGGCACCGACACACGCGTGCGCTGCTGGGTCACGCCCGCAGGGGGCGCAGAAGAGCTGCGCCAAGACTCACGCACCACCGACTTGATTTTCGACATTCCCACGCTGATCGAAACCTGCTCGCGCGGCATCACTTTGTTGCCCGGTGACGTGATCGCCACCGGCACGCCGGCCGGTGTGGGCATGGCCATGACACCGCCGCGTTGGTTGCGCAACGGCGATGTGGTGCGCATTGAAGTTGACGGCATCGGGACGATCCAAAACCGCTTTGTGGCGGAGGCGAAATGAGCGAACCAATGTCGAAACCACTGCGCAAGCGCCGCGCCTTGATCGCTGCGTTGCCAGCCCTCAGCCGGCAGCCCCATCGAGTACTTGGATGCGCCTTAGTTTCAAACCTTGCCGAAAGCCCTGCCCACCCTTCCTCTCGTTTGCTTTTGATCCAGATTCCACCGCATTGAGAAGCGTCCCCTTTTAATTGACCCCTGGATTGCCTGCAATCCTCGCCTGCAGGAGCCACCATGACCCCCAATCAAATTCTTCAGCACACCGACAGCGGGCAACTCTGGCCAGCCGGCGCTGACAGCAGCCTTAACGCGTTGCCAGCCGCCTACCAAACCGCTCTGGCCGTGCGCGACCTGCGCATGGCGCGGGGCGAGCAAGTGCGGGGCTACAAGATCGGCTTTACCAACCGGTCCATCTGGCAGCGCTACAACGTGTCGGCCCCCGTGTGGGGCTGCATGTGGGGCACCAGCGTCGAATTTGTTGACGAAGGCAGCGGTGAAAAAAGTAAGGTGAAGCTGAGCAGCTTTTGCCAACCCCGCATCGAACCCGAAGCGGTTTTTTGCTTCAAATCCACACCGCCACAAAACCCCACCGACGACGACGTGTTCCACGCGCTTGATTGGGTGGCTCCCGGCTTTGAATTGGTGCAATCCCACCAAGCCGATTGGAAATTCATCGCCCCTCAAGCCGTGGCTGACGGCGCGCTGCACGCGCGTTTGATTGTTGGACGCAGCACACCTGTGAACCAACTCGCACACCACGCAGCGCAGCTTCATGATGCCTTGGCACGCACCCAAGTGAGCTTGCAAAAAAACGGCAGCACGGTCGAAACCGGCACCGGAGCCAACGTGCTCGACAGCCCTCTGCATGCCTTGATGCATTTCCTCAAAGAGCTGCGCGCCTGCCCCGGTGCAGGCGATGTGAAAGCCGGTGACGTGGTCACCACCGGCACTTGGACGGATGCTTGGTCGGTGAGTGCAGGGCAAAGTTGGACGGCGCAGTTTGATGGTGCGTTGCCACAGCTTGAGGTGAGGTTTGTGTGAGAGCCACCGCAAGCCGTTGGACTGACTGCGCAACACCGTCAGGCGCAATCGCTTTTCAGCAGTCTTGAAGTGTTGGCCGGCGGCAGTGATTTGGTCGTCCGTTTGGCCGCGTGCATCGAAGCGGCGCTGCCCAAACCGCCGCGTGCGGCCGCGTTGGCGCAGGAGTTCTGCATTTCTATGTGAACCCGCACCCGCACCCTCAGCCGCCACGTTCACAGCGCCACCGGCATGAGCACCCAAGCCTTGATCAACAGCGTCAAGTTGCATCGCGCCCGCAAGCTTTTGCAGGGCAGCCGCATGACCTTAGCCCGCGTCGCCTACGCAGTTGGCTACCAAGATGCCACCGCGCTGCGGCGCTTGGTGAAGAAGGTGGCGGGAGTAAACCCGGGGCGGTATCGGGTGTGATCAGGGCGGCTTCCCGTGCGCCCAAGGGCGTGCTGTATCACCACTTTCCGGGTGGCAAGGCGGAGTTGGCGGTGGCGGCCATCAACGCCGTAATGGACTACCTCTGCGCTGACCTCGACAAGCTGTTTGGCGCACGATGCCGACCCTGTGGTGGCGCTGGGCGCGTGGATGTCGTCAGCGCAGAAAGCGTTGCAAAAAAGTGGGTTTGACAAGAGCTGCCCATTGGCCACGGTGGCGTTCGAATCCACCTCGGAAGACGAAGCGATCCGGGTTGGCCTTGGCTCAAGGGTTTGAAGCCATACGCGGGCGCTCGGCTATTGCTCTTCAGCAGGTGGGCATGAGGGCGGCTGCGGCCCGCGGTTGTGCGGCGTTGATCGTGTCAGCCTATGAAGGCGCCTTGATTCAGGCGCGCGTGGTGGGCCGTTTTCGGTGCTCGAGTGAACCGCTTGGGAAAGCGGTGCTGGATTGGTTTGACGCGCATGAGCGCATGCCTGAAACCGCCTGAACTCAGGGCAAACGATAGCGGGCTGGCCCGCCGACATGCGGCCTCAGGCTGGCGATTGCGTCGGCACCATCACCGCCACCACCGCCACCACCACGGTGCGCCAGCTCACCTTCGCAGCCCGCTTTCTTGCGGTCCCTGCGATCAGCCAAACCGGTGGCTGGTCCGACTTTGACCGACACCGATTCGACCTTCACCGCGCGGCTGTTCGGTGCAGGCAGGGCCGCCTGCGGAAAGGT
>JANPNT010000696.1:0-5169 GCA_031427655.1 Burkholderiales bacterium | reverse complement strand
CTTGAACGGCGCAGTTTGTCGGCAGTGGCCCAAAGCGTTTTTTTTGATGTCTTCGAGCATTGAGGTTGCGCGATATCAAAACGGAATGTCGTCGTCCATGTCCTCAAAGCCTGTCGATGACTTGGCTGCGGGCTTGTTGGCGGCGGGGCGGGCGGCGGGGGCCGCGGGTGTGTTCGGGCGCTGGGAATATGGCTGCGATGGGGCTTCGCCGCGGTCGTCGCCACCTCCAGTGTTGTTGCCACCACCGTAGCCGCCACCACCGCTGGCCGCACGGCTTGCGCCGCCGCCGCTGCCTTCACCGTCGCGGCCGCCAAGCAGCTGCATGTTGTCGGCGACCACTTCGGTGGTGTATTTTTCTACGCCGTCCTTGTCTTGCCACTTGCGGGTTTTCAGACGGCCTTCGACGTAAACGGGGCGGCCTTTTTTCAAGTACTCACCAGCGATTTCGGCCAAGCGGTCGTAAAACACGACGCGGTGCCATTCGGTTTCTTCGACCTTTTCACCCGAGGTTTTGTCTTTCCAGCTGCGGGTGGTGGCGATGCCGATGTTGCAAATGGCCGCGCCGTTGGCGGTGTAGCGAACTTCAGGGTCTTTGCCCAGGTTGCCGATGAGGATGACTTTGTTGATTGAGGCCATGTCGGCTCCTGGAAAGATTAAAAATTCGGCCTTTGATTATCCGGCTGAAACGGACGCGCAGGCTCCAGTTCAGCGACTGGCTTTTGAAGGTTCAACGAATGGCTTTCGCCATGGCGTTGCCCGGATTGAGCAAAGTGCGCCGCCCATCAGCACTCTTGTCTGCCGTGCTGACAATGATTTGGATCACCTGAGGCGGCGTGAGTTTGGGGTTCACCGCCAGCAGCTTGCCTGCCAAGCTGGCCACCTGCGGCGCTGCCATGGAAGTGCCTGAAAAAGCCACGCGCTGGCCGCCGGGCAAATAGCTTTCCACTTGATAGCCGTTGGCATGCACTTTGACCGTGGGGCCGTAGCTGGTGAAGTCGGCTTCGTCGCCCGCGCGGTCTACCGCACCCACGGTCAGCAAGTTGGGCAGCACCAGATCGGCCGGTGCGTTTTCGGCAAACGAGGCGTCTTGGTTGCTGTTGCCGGCGGCCGTGATCCACAGCACCTCAGGCGCGCTGGCAAAGCCGCGCTTCAAGGTGTCACGCATCACCTGGAACAGCTCGCGAGCCATGGCTTTGCGCTGCTCGGGCGTTTGTTTGGCGTCGCACTTTTCCAATTCAGATTCAATGGCATTCACGCTGCCGCCCCAGCTCATGTTGACCACGCGCGCTTTGTTTTGTTTGAGGAAAGCGATTTGCGCGCTGAGGGCTTTCGCGTCCACTGCGCTTTGTGCGCGTGAGGGGCACGGGTCGGGCGTGAGCGTGTGGCCGTACTCCATGCGAGCAATCAACAAGCGCGCATGCGGGTTGCCTTGCATCGCGATACCGGCCACATGCGTGCCGTGCTGGTAGTTGCCAATCAGGTTGATTTCCTCGATCGCGGGCTTGAATTCATCGGGCTTCAAGCTCGACAAAAACTGCTTCACGTCGGTGGCCTCGGGGCTTTCGACGTTGGACTGCAAATCGGAAAAGCCTTTGGTGCGCGCCACCATTTGCGGCAGCTTGGTCAGCAGCGCGGGCGGCAGCACTTGCAGTTCGGTGTCCGACGGGGCGCCGTATTTGTCAAACGCAATCAGCAAGGCTTTGCCGCGCGAATCGCGCAGCACTTGGTTTTTGAAAATGGCGGAGTCCACCCCGCTGTCCCAGACCGCCACCGTCACCGGCGCATAGGTTTTGCCGGGTGCTGATTCGGGCAGCGTGACGTCGCGCGCGGCCCAGATGTCGGCCTTGTCTACTTTGTTGGCAGCGAGGTAAGTGCTGAAGGTGTCGATGAGGGTTTGCTTCAACGGCAGGCGCAACAGCAAGCCATAGCGCGCCGACACCACATCGGGCGCGATTTCAGAACTGAGCACGCCGCTTTTGTCGACGATAGGTTGCAGCACGTTGCGCACATTGCCCAGCACCAGCGTTTCGCCCACCAATTCGGCGCGCGCCTTGGCAGCCTTCACTTCGTTGGCCACGATGAGGTAGGGCATGTCTTTCAAGCTGAGAGCAATGCGTCGGCCCACCTCGGCGCGGTAGGCCGGTGTGTCGAAATTGCCCGGCGTCAAACCCAAAGTCAAACGCGACTGAATCATCGCGCGCGTTTGCATGCCGCTCATCAACTGGTCGGCGGGCTTTTCCTCGAGCGCGCGGATGGCTTCTATGCGGGCCAAGGCGGGCAGGTCTTTGCCTTCCAAGATGTCAAGCTGCAGCAGCGTTGTCAACATCTGGCGCTGCATGGATTTGTCGGCAATGTCGTATTGCTTGAGCACGCCTTCCAAGTCGGCGCGCAGCTTGGCGGCAAAAGGTGCGAAGACGGCTTCATCACGCACCCAAGTTTCTAAATTGCCTTTGGCCGGATAGCTGAAGCGCGGCAAGTCGGCCGCTTTTTCGATGCGTTTTTTGGCGTCCGTGCCGGCGCTGCTTTGGGCTTGCGCTTGCGCTGGTGGCACCGCCGGGAAGCTCAAGGCCACAGCAACGCACAAGATGTTCAATATCGATGGGTTTTTCATGAGCATTCCATTCAAGGTTGATAGCCCGCCACGCCCATCTGCCACAACAAAAATGAGAAGTTGTCGGCACGTTCGGCGAGCTGCTGTTTCTTGGTGTTGCCTATGCCGTGACCGGCGTCAAAGTCCAGGCGCATCAACACCGGTTTGCCGCTGCTGGTGGCGGCCTTCAAACGGGCTGCGGTTTTGGTCGACTCCCACACGTCCACGCGCGGGTCGTTTACGCCGTGGGTCAACATCACCGCCGGGTAAGCCACACCTGGCTTGACGTGGTCGTAGGTGCTCATGGCCTGCAAGGCCTTGAAACCAGCCTCGGTTTTGACCGTGCCGAATTCAGGAATGTTGGGCACGCCATTGGCCGTGGTCTCGGCGCGCAAGGTGTCGAGCGCACCGACGGCCGGGATGACGGCGGCAAACAAATCGGGCCGCTCGGTCATGGCGCGGCCCACCAAAATGCCGCCCGCGCTGCCGCCCAAAATGCCCAACTTGGACGGGCTGGTGTACTTCTGCGCAATCAAGAATTCAGCGCAGGCGATGAAGTCTTTCCAGCTGTTGGGCTTGCTGACCTGAAAACCGCCCTTGTACCAGTCGTTGCCGTACACGCTGCTGCCGCGCGGGTTGGCGATGGCATACACGCCGCCTGCGTCCATCCAGGCCAAACGGCTGGGGCTGAAGAAAGGTGCTTCGGTGATGCCGTAGCTGGCGTAGCCGTAGAGCAGTGTCGGGTTGCTGCCGTCCAGCTTCACGCCCTTGCGGTGAATGATGGACATCGGCACCAAGGCACCGTCGTGGCTGGGCACTTTGACCTCGGTGGCTTCGATGTCGGCGGGCGCATCAAAAGGGCCCGCAGGCTGCATGCCGGTGTTGCCGACTTTGCCGTCGGCTGTCACCACAAAAACTTGGCGCGCGCGCGTCCAGCTCTCCAAGTCGATCAACACGCCGGGCAGGCGTGGGTCGGCAGCGCTGGCACCGCTTTCGCCGTCGCCCAAGGCAAACGAACCTTCCACTGGCAGCAGCACTTCGGTGGCAACTGCGACGGGTTCGTAAGTGCGCTTGAACAAGCGCTTGATGTTGCCGTCGCGCGTCTCAACGTACAGCGCATCGGCGGCGGCCGCCACACGAATCACCACCCGTTCCGAGGCGGGCACCACCACCTGTGCGTTGGCGATTCGCGGTGCCTTCAAGTCGAGTGCCAACACCTGCGAGCGCGGCGCGCCTGCGTTCGTCACTAAATACAGCGTATCGTTGAAATAGCTGAACGAGGTGACGGCGTCGGAGCGACTCACTGTCCGTTGCCATTTCGGCTGCCCCGCCAAAACTCCGGCCTGCGGCGCGATGAACAACCCGATCTCGCGCTGCGTGCCGTTGTAGACCGCGCCGATGGCCCAGCGGCCGTCATGCGTCAAGTTCACCGTGGGGCTTTCGGCGGGCGTGATGTCAACGCCTTTGAGCTTGTCGCCGAAAGCCACGCGCGTGGTGGACGCCGCTTGGCCCGGCGTCAACAGCCGCATCTGCGAGCGCTGGTACTTTTGCGTCTCGGGCATGCCTTTGCGCATTTCTTGCAAGCGGTTGAAGACCAAGGTTTTGCTGTCGGCCGTCCAGTCCACGCCGCCGTAATTGGCGCGGCTGATGGGCTGGCCGATTTGCTTGCCGGTGGCAGTGTTTAACAAATGCAACTCCGCTTCTTCCGAGCCGCCCTGCGACAAGCCGTAGGCCACGACGCTGCCGTCGGGTGACGGCACGTACCAGTTGATGGCGTGCGGTTTGCCGGTGGATTTTTCCAAGGCTTCGGGGTCTACAAGCAAGGTGTCAGCTCCCGTCAAACCGCGCCGCATGTAAAGCTTGAATTGGTTGTCGGTGGCAGCGCGGCGCTCTAGAAAATACAAGTCGCCGGGCAGGCGCGTGATGGAGCCCACGCGGTCCGACACCGACGCGTCGTAGCGTGTCAAGTTGGCCAGCATCGCGTCGCGGCCCGGAATTTTGGCCAGCGTGACGCGCGCTTGGTCGTTGTGCGCCTTCATCCACGCCACCACTTCAGGCGACTTCTTGTTCTCGAAGTAGCGGTAGGGGTCGGTGGCGGTGGTGCCGAAAAAATTGTCTGTTGCGTTGCGCACCACGGCGATGGGCGCGGTGTTGGTTTGCGCGGTGGACGGATGGCTGAACGCAATTGCGAGTGAGGTTGCGCAAAGCAAAAAAGTCAGCTGGGTCATGAAGCTTTCCTTGTAAGACATCAAGAAGCGCCGTGGCGCGGCTGGATTCAAGCCGAGCCTTTGGACTCAGGTGCTGAGCTCTGACCACTTCGGTGCGTTGGTGAAGTTAGCACGCCATGAGCGAGGATCGCGGAGGGTGGGCTAGCCTGAAGAGGGCCTTTAGTGGGCCACCGGTATGGCGGCAAGACGCAGGCCCTGCGCGGCATGGTCTTCGGCTTGGCCATTGCTCGCAAGAAGGCCGACAAACGCACACACCGCCCGCTGATCTTCAGGGTAAGCGAATTGCCGAAACGCCCAGCGTCTCTGCGTGCGTTGACGCACAGACGTTCATGTCCAGGGGCGCGGAAGATA
>JANPNT010000695.1:0-3273 GCA_031427655.1 Burkholderiales bacterium | reverse complement strand
GAGCTGTTGCGCACCTTTGGCCAGCATCTGTTCGGTCGATTTGTGGTCGGTTTTCCGCGTTTCTTTGTCGATGTGCCAGGCACCTTCGACTTTCTGGAGAGCATTGACCGCCACATTCACGTCGAAGTGCGCAAGCTCTATCCCGATGCCGAGCTGCCCCGCTTCGAGCATGTTCGCCCCTCGGCCGATTGCCTGCACCTGGTGTACCGCTCGGATCGCGCCATGGCCGACTTGGCTCAAGGCCTGATCGAAGGCTGCATCGAGTACTTCGCCGAGCCCATGACTCTGGCCCGCGAAGACCTGTCGCAGGGCCGCGGCAGCGTCGTGCGCTTCGTCGTGCAACGGGCACCCGCGTGAGCGCACTCATTGACGCCTCCCCAGCGACGGATGCCCTATCCGCCGCCGCTGTAGCCGAGCGCCGCGGCCGGCGCGAGCGCGCCGCTCGCAAGGCCGCCGAGGAGCTGCTGGAGCGTAAGAGCCTCGAACTGTACGAAGCCAACCAATCCTTGCGCACTGCCCAGGATGTGCTGGAGCAACGCGTGCGTGAGCGCACCCATGAGCTGCTGATGGCCAAGGAGGCCGCTGAGGAAGGCAGCCGCGCCAAGAGCCGATTCCTGGCGGTGATGAGCCATGAGATTCGCACCCCCATGAACGCCGTGATCGGCCTGCTGGAGCTGCTCAGCCTCACGCCACTGGACAAGGAGCAACTCGACACCGTGGACACGGTGCGTGACTCCAGCAAGTCCTTGCTGCGTCTGATTGACGACGTGCTCGATTTCTCAAAGATCGAAGCTGGCAAGCTTGAAATTCGCGAGGAGCCAGCGCTCATTGAGCAGTTGCTGGCCCGCGCGTGCCAGACGTTCAGCGGCGTGGCCAGCCAAAAGGGTGTGAAGCTCAATCAGTCGGTGGCTTCGGGCATCGGCCCAGTGATGGTGGATCGGATGCGGCTGCGACAGGTGGTGTCCAACTTTCTCAGCAACGCCATCAAGTTCACTGAGCGTGGTCAGGTCGACCTGGTGGCTGAGCTCGTCAAAAGCGATGCACACAGTTTGGTGCTGTGCATCCGCGTGCATGACACGGGTGCAGGAATGTCCCCACAGGTCATCGAGCGCCTGTTTCAACCCTTCAGTCAAGCCGACGCGGGGATCGAGCGCCGCTACGGTGGCACCGGTCTTGGTCTGGCCATTTGCAAACGTCTGGCGGAACGCATGGGCACTTCGATCGAGGTGCACAGCGTGCTCGGCCAAGGCACCCGCATTGGCCTTACCCTGACGCTGCAACGTGCCTCGATCGAGCAATTGATGGCGGCCCAGCCCAGCCCGACACAGGCCATTGGTGAAGTCGTCAAGGCGAGGAGAGCACCCAGTGTGGATGCCGCACGTGCAGCAGGTCAACTGGTGTTGGTGGTGGACGACCACCCCACCAACCGGCACATGTTGGCGCGTCAATTGCAGGTGTTGGGTTATGCCGCCCTGACGGCGGTGGATGGTCAGGATGCCTTGACGCAATGGACGAATGACCAGTTCGGTCTGCTCATCACCGACTGTCAGATGCCTGTGATGGACGGCTTTGCCCTTGCCCAAGCCGTGCGCGCACTTGAAACCGAAGGTCACCCGCAGCGGCCGATCCTGGCCTGCACTGCCAATGTGTCGTCCGAATCGTTTGATCAGTGCCTGGGCGCTGGTATGAACGACACCTTGGCCAAGCCCATCGAGTTGGCCGCACTGCGCGAAGTGCTCGACCGTTGGCTGCCGCTCGTCGTTGACACACCTTTGGCGGACCCAGTCCCCACAGCGATGCTGGAGCCACATCCGTGCGTATTGCCTGGCATCGCCGAAATGGCCCAAGGTGATGCGGCGCTGGCGCAGGAGTTGCATGACGAATACCTGCGCATCACTGCCACTGACATCGCCACCCTGGCCGAGGCGATTGCGGCCCGCAATGCGCCTTTGGTTCAGCTGACGGCGCATCGCATCAAGGGCGCGGCACGCATGGTGGGTACCCTGCCCCTTGCGGCCAGTGCGGCTGAACTTGAGGCCGCCGCTCGCCTGGGCCAATGGCAGGTCATCGCTGTGATCTGGTTGGCACTGCAAATGGCGGCCTCGACACTCGGCGCCTCAGCGGTCACAGGCTGCAACATCTTGGCGCCGAGCGCATGACACTCAGCGCCGCCGACATTGCTTTGGCCGCACTGAAGGTAGCGGCCAGCCCAACGCCATGCACAGGCGCAGTGGCGCAAACCGTGCTCGTCGTGGAAGACCATGAGTTCCAGCGTCACGCCCTGGTGCGCATCATTCGATCACTGGGTGTGCCCCATGTGCAGGAGGCCGCTGACGGTGCGCAGGCGCTGGAGATCTTGGCCCGCAGCCATGGCTGCATCGACATCGTGGTCACAGACTTGGATATGCCCGGTATCGATGGCATGGCGTTGATGCGACAGATCGGGGCGCATGCGCCCGATGCGGGCATCCTGGTGCTCAGCGCGGGTGAACGCGATCTGCTGACCGCCGTGGAATGGCTGGCCCGCGAGCAGTTGATTCACTTGGTGGCGGTGCTTGAAAAACCGGTGTCACGCCAAGCCCTTGCGACCGCACTGTGCCGTCCCAAGGTCGTCCGTCGGCGCCTGCCAGCGGTGGCGACGCCCGCGGTGTCCTTGGACGACATTTCAGCAGCCTTGGCGGCCGACCAATTCGAGGCGTTTTTACAGCCCAAAATTCGCCTGATCGATGGTCAGCTGTGCGGTGCCGAGGCATTGGCCCGTTGGCGCCATCCTACGTTGGGATGGATTGCACCGACGGCATTTATCGACGTGATTGAGCGATCAGCCTTGATCGGCGATTTTTCGCTGGCCATGCTGGAAAGCGTCGCCTGGGCCATGCGATGGCTTGACGACAGCGGGCTGCCCGGCCGCATCGCGTTGAATGCATCGCCCGCTTGGTTGGACCAACCCGATATGGCTGAGCGCTTGTCACAAACGATGGCCAGATTGGAATTGCCTGTGAATCGCCTCACGATTGAGGTGACCGAAAGCGTTGCCAGCAGCAACTTGACCGCCACGCTTGAAAACCTTGCGCGCCTTCGCATGCGTGGCTTTCTGCTGTCGGTGGACGATTTCGGCACGGGGTTTTCATCGCTGCAGCGCCTGGTGTCGTCGCCTTTCAGCGAGATCAAACTCGACCGCAGCTTCATCAGCGGCGTGGTGCGTGACACACCGCGTTGGTATGTTGTTGAATCAACCATCGCGCTGGCCAACAAGCTGGGCCTGAAGACAGT
>JANPNT010000694.1:0-2165 GCA_031427655.1 Burkholderiales bacterium | reverse complement strand
CCGAAGGCTCGTCGGGCCTCACCTACGCGGTAGACCGCTTCAAAGGCTGGCCGCACTCAGGCCATGTGATGTTGGCGCGAGGTGAACGTTCGCGGCTGGCCGACTTCGCGTCTGAAGCGCTTTGATCAGGCTTGGGCTTTCTTTTCCTCTGCCTTTGCCTTTGCCTTTGCCGCCACGCCAACGCGGCTACACCCAACAACATCAAGGCCCAGGGGGTGGGCTCAGGAATAGCGGCCACCGGCACGTCGCCTGACTTCACCGCCCACGCGTTGTACGAAGCCGTGACCCCCACGGTGTAAATCGGCGCACCCAAGGTGTCTGCCTCCAGGACGTAGGACTTCAGCGGCTCCCCCAGCGCAAGCGATGGGTTGGCTTGGAACGGCGTGTCGCCGCGCCAGTACCAACCCGACACGCCAAAGTCGGGCACGTTCAAAAACGGCCCAGTGTTGGTGGACCCGGTGGTGGGCGAACCGGAAATGCTGGAGTTGCCCAAAGTGGTGCCGTACATCGGCACCAAGTCGGCACCCGGAAAACACCAGTCCGTCACGCCGTGCACATTCAAGCCAGCCAACCAGCTTTGAGCGCTGGCGTAAGTTGCCCTGCCGTCGTTGCTGTTGAAGCCGTCATCAAACGACGTGCCCTTGAGTGCCTTGGCATCGGTCGGCCACGTCACCTTGCGCGTGGCATCAAAGTAGGCATCCCCCGATAGAAAACACGCTGGGCAGCGACAAAGCGACTGCGGCGAGCGGATAAATTGGGGCGGTGTTCATGAGGTTTTTCTGGTGCAAATGAAAGCGAACTTCGTGCCTGTCCGGGCCAAACCCGCTGGCTAAATTCGGGTGCCAAAGACAAGCGTGCGCGCACAAGTCAAGGGTCGCCATTCCTGGCAACCCGTTTCACTAAAACCCTTACGCGCAGTCACACCGAACAAACTGATGGCATCCTAGGGTCCTCCCATCTCTTCAAGGCCTTCGCCATGTCACCCGAAAAAATTATCTACACCGCCCACGCCACCTCCACCGGCGGCCGCGCGGGCACATCCAAATCAACCGACGGCGCGCTGGACGTGACGCTGACCACCCCCAAAGAACTGGGCGGCGACGGTGCCATGGGCACCAACCCAGAACAGTTGTTTGCGGCCGGCTACTCCGCCTGCTTTTTGGGAGCCATGAAGCACGTGGCCATGACGCAAAAAGTCAGCTTGCCCGCCACCACGTCCATCACCGCCGACGTCGGCATTGGCCCCATCCCCGAAGGCTTCGGCATTGCCGTGACCCTGAGCGTCACCATCCCCGGCATGGAGCACGCAGCCGCCACCCAGTTGGTAGAAGCCGCCCACGGCGTGTGCCCCTACTCCAACGCCACGCGCGGGAACATTGACGTGACGTTGAAGGTTTTGTAAGGCTTCAGTGCGCTGATTGAGGACAAAAACAATGTCTCTTCAATAGCAAGTCGAATCAAGGCGACCGCTCAACGCGGTTGCCACTCCATTCGGGCCTGATACAGATGTCTGTATCGTCAGAGGATGAAGACTACCCTCAACATCAACGACGAATAGCTGGTAAGCGCCAAGGCTGCAGCCGTACAGCAACGCCTCACCCTGACTCGCCTGATTGAATAAGGATTGAACCTTCGACTGCGCGCGCTCAGCGCCTCGCCACCGCGAACCAAGTTTCGCCTTCCTGTGTTGAAAGGTACAGGCGGACTGGTCAAGGGCGTGAACCCACTCAGTAACAAAGCCATGTTGGCCGCGGCAGAAGATGACGCCTGACGTCCACGTGCTGGTGGCCGTCTTGCGACCCGATCACCCGCACCATCAGCCCGTGAGTGCCTGGCTCGAATCAGCCGTTGTGGCAGCAGCAATCTGCGCTCGGTTGACTTTGATGTCCATGGTGATTGCAAGCTATCTGGGCTTGGTCACGAGCGAAATAATCTTCGCCAAACCAACCAATGCGAAAGACGCTGTGAGTGCGATGGACAAAATTCTCGCCGAGCCTGGTGTCGCCATGGCAACGCTCGGCACCGAGTGGGCACAGTTGCGCGGGCTGTGCGTCGACAAGAACCTCAGCGGCAACGACCTGCCCGACGCTTGGCCCGCTGTCGCCACTTTGCACATCGGCGAGCATCTGGTTCCGTTCGATCGGAACTTCAAAAAACTGCTGCCA
>JANPNT010000693.1:0-2601 GCA_031427655.1 Burkholderiales bacterium | reverse complement strand
GCACATGCCGTGAGGCACAGAACGCGGATCAAATTCCAAGCGTTGATGCCATCTCCTCATGCGCTCACCACTGGCCACAGATCGCACTGCGGCCACCACCATGCCCACGCCGCAGTGGCGTTCCAACCAGCCTTCGACCTCGAGCAGGCTGTAAACCTTGCTCACCGTCATCGGGTTGATGATGTGCTGGTCGGCTAAAACGCGCACGCTGGGCATGGAGTGGCCCGCAGGCAGTTGACCACCTGCCATTGCACGCCGAACTTGATCGACGATTTGCCGGTAGATCGGGCTGGAATCACTGAGAGAGATGCTGAAGCGCATGCGGATGGCTGGGCGAGATGAACTGGTGGATTGATTGAACAATACACACAGCACTTTGCCGTCGTGAAGGCTTTGCTCGACGAAGCTTGGACGCAACGGCGGTCAGCGCTTTGACAACACCGGGTCTCTCATCAACTTGCCCTTGTGCGTGCCGCGAAAATGCAATCGTCGCTGTGCGCCGCAAGGCTTACGTCTTGGATGAGACCTTGTGCCTCATCAACTTGCCTTTTTCGCGCTCCCAATCCCGCTCTTTTTCTGTGTTGCGTTTGTCGTGCTCGGCCTTGCCCTTGGCCAGCGCAATTTCGGCCTTTACGCGACCGCCTTTGTAATGCAAGTCCAGCGGCACCAAGGTGAAACCTTTTTGCTCGACCTTGCCGATCAAGCGTTTGATTTCTTCCTTTTTCATCATCAGCTTTTTTGTCCGGTCGGCTTCGGGGCTGACGTGGGTCGATGCGCTGCGCAGGGCGTTGATTCGGCAGCCGATCAACGACAACTCGCCGTCGCGGATGGTCACGTAGCCGTCGGTGAGTTGCACTTGGCCCGCGCGTATCGCTTTGATTTCCCAGCCTTGCAGCACCACACCGGCTTCATAGCGTTCTTCGATGTGATAGTCGTAGCGCGCCCTGCGGTTTTCCGCGACAACTTTGCCTTCGTCTTTTCTGACGATGGTTTTGTGCGCGGGTTTCGCACCGACTTTGGACTCGGTTTTGGCGACGAATTTTTCTGCGGTGGACATAAAGGTTGAAAGCCTGGAGACAGCTCGCTCGAATTGCACGCAAGAGATTTGCGCTCAATACAATCCTCGTATTGTATGAAGCACGTGAAAAAGTCAGTTCTGCTGTGGTACTCCGCGCCCGAGATGTACCGATTGGTCACCGCGGTGGCCGACTACCCGAAGTTTTTGCCCTGGTGCGAAAAGGCCGAAGTTTTGGAAAGCTCGCCCAGCGCCATGACCGCCAAATTGCACCTGGCCTACATGGGTGCGCGCCACACCTTCACCACCCGCAATGCGCATGTGCCCGACGCTTCGGTCGTGGTCGGTTTGGTGGACGGCCCGTTTTCGCTGCTCGACGGCACGTGGGCGTTTGTGCCTTTGGGCGTCGAGGGCAAGGCCTGCAAGATTGAATTCGACTTGCGCTATGCGTTTTCCAGCACGGCTTTGGAGGTGGTGGTCAGCCCGGTGTTTGACCGCATCGCCAACACCTTTGTCGATTCGTTTGTGAAGCGCGCCGAGCAGGTGTATGGGCCTCGTTGACGTTGATACGTTGTTGAACGTGAGCGTGGCCTACAGCGCCGCAGCACGTCAACTGGACGCGGTCGAAATTCAAGTGCCATTCAATTCGACCGTGGCGTTTGCCATAGCGCAAAGTGGCTTGCTGAGCCAACACACCGGAATTGATTTGGCCATCCAAAAAGTCGGCGTCTGGGGCCACCTGTGCGCGCTTGATCAAGTTCTGCGCGACCTCGACCGCATCGAGATTTACCGCCCGCTGCTGGTCGACCCGAAAGAAGCACGCCGCCAGCGCTATCAGCGCGACAAGGTCAAACCCGCGGGCACGTCTTCCCGACGTCGCTAACCGGGAAGTGGCGGCTGCTCATTTGCAGTCGCTGGTGATGATGTTCTTGACGCGTTTGTTTTCCTCAACGCGGCCTTTGTCGTCCAAGATTTCGCGTTCGCCTTTCGCGTCGGTGCGCGAAATGCGCGTGCCTTCGTCCAGCGTGCGTTGATAGGCCTTGGCGCGGGTGCAATTCTCGGCGCGCGCAGCAGCTTGCTGGTCGTCCCCTGCCTTGGTTTCGGCTTTGGTTTTTGCGGCTTGGTCTGACTCCAGCTTTTTGCGCCTGGCTTCCAACTCGGGCTCGCCGCTTTTGAGCGGCGCGGCCGACACCGTCACGCCGGATGCGGGCGCGGCGGCAGGCACAGCCGCCGCAGCAGTTTTGCGTGCTGCCGAAGCAGGTTGCTGCAACACGTCTTTTTCGGGCGTGCCTTGAGGCGGCGGCATATCGCTGTATTGCACCGCACCGTTTTTGTCGCGCCATTTGTATTGGGCGCTGGCAGGCGTGCTCAGCGCTGCAATCGTGATGGCCAAAACACACCACAGTGGGATGCGCGTCACATCGAAAGACACAGCGAAAAACATAGGGAAAGATCCTCGCACTTTGAATGTGCCCAGTGTACGAGGCCAGCAGTGCGCAAACAGGCCTTGCAGGGCTGCGCGCGCGCGCGCCACGTCAGAGCCCTTTGCGTGAAGCCCTCCGTATAATTCGTTTTTGAGTCTGGAG
>JANPNT010000692.1:0-2542 GCA_031427655.1 Burkholderiales bacterium | reverse complement strand
TTGACTGTGGTCGTGGTGTGGTCAGACTCCATTGCAAGCCTCGGTGCAGGCTTGCGGGAATCGTTTGTTCTGAACCAAGCCCAACCAACATGGCTCGCCTTCCCCGTTACGTCATCCCCGGTCAGCCGCAACACCTTATCCAACGCGGTAACAACCGTCAGATTATTTTTGCGGCCGATGCCGACTAGCTGTTTTTCCGTGATGCATTCGTCGAGGCAGCGGGTCGGTTTGGCCCGGGCATCCACGCTTACGTGTGGATGACCAACCACATTCACCTACTCGCCAGCCCGCTCTATGCAGACAGCCTCGGCACGACCCTTCAATCGGTGGGGCGGCGGTATGTCCAATACTTCAACGACACCTACAAGCGCACGGGCACGCTTTGCGGAAAATCGGGGTCAGTTCTAATGCGGAAAATCGGGGTCAGTTCTAACACGCCAACATTTTCGGCTCTCTGATATGCCCCGAGAATAGCGAGACCATTGAGACTTGAGTTTGCTGGCGCTGTGTATCACCTTACTTCGCGTGGGGATCGGCGCGAGGACATTTTTCTGGACGACGAAGATCGTCAGATGTGGATGAGCGTATTGGGTTTGGTTTGCGACCGCTTCAATTGGGTGGAACAAAAGGGGGCAGACTCCATTACGGGACTCAATGTAGACCTGCGGATTCGATTGTTCTGAACCAAGCCCACCAACATGGCTCGCCTATCCCGCTACGTCATTCCCGGTCAGCCGCAACACATTATCCAACGCGGTAACAACGGCGTGATTCAAACGAGGGTAACACTGGAAGCGTGAAGTATTTCAAATAAGCGATACTGTCGCCCCTTTATTTGAATCGTGGTGCGCGCATGAATCCATCCGCTTTTCCGGCAGCCAGACTGCCAGAACTTGAACGAAAGAATTTAGCTATTTTGGCGTTGGCCGGATCGGCAACGATCCGTGACCTGGCCGCTCAGCATGGCGTCAGCCGCAAGTTCGTCTACCAACAGACGCAAAAAGCTAGCGCCGCCTTGGATGAAGTTTTCGCATCGACGGCACCGAACGACGAGGTACTATTCGAGTTGGCGGTTACCAAGATGTGGTTACAGCAACTGACTTTGTCCCTGACGCTCATTTGTCATAGCTCATACCGTGGCGTGGTCGAATTGATGCGCGACCTGCTCGGTGTGTCCATCAGCGAAGGAACGGTTCACAACATTCATCAGTCGGCCGCCCAGTTGGCCGAGGCATTCAATCGGAGCCAGGATTTGTCGGCCATTCGTGTCGGCCTGCATGACGAAATCTTTCAGGGCAATCAACCTGTGCTCGTCGGCGTCGATGCGAGATCGACCTACTGTTATCTTCTCGCAGCTGAGGAACACCGCGATGCTGAAACGTGGGCCATTCGCCTGATGTACGCCCGTGACCAGGGATTTGATCCCGAGCACACGATAGCCGACCAAGGTCAAGGACTACGCGCCGGGCAGAAACTTGTATGGGACGACAAGCCTTGTCATGGTGACGTGTTTCATATTTCACGCCTGTGCGAGGCCTTGGCCAATACACTGGCCAGCGTGGCCAAGGGTGCCAAAACGCGTCGCCAGAGTTTGCAGGAGAAAGCCGGCAACGTGGGCAAGCGCACTCCAGAGCTTGTCGATCGAATCGAGTCCGCCCTTGAAAATGAGAGACAAGCGCATGGGCTTGCCCGAGACATCCGAACACTCACTGTATGGTTGAGCCACGATGTTTTGGCACTCGCTGGCCCATGCCTGGCTATTCGGCGCGATCTGTTCGACTTCATCGTCGCTGAGCTGAGCCGGCGCGAGCAGGAAGATGTGCGGCGCATCCGTCCAGTGCGCATCGCGCTGCAAAACCAACGCGATGATTTGCTTGCGTTCGCTGGGGTACTCGATGACAAACTGACGGCCATCGCGCAAATCCATGCACAGCCAGAGCATCTCGTTCGCGCAGCGTGCGTGCTGCATCGCAAGCCGAACACATCTGCCGCGTACTGGCAAGGATGGCATCAGCTACGGTCCAAAATGAAAGACAAATTTCATGTTGTCTTTGACGCTGTGGCGCAGGCTATGGCGCAAACGCCCCGAAGCAGCTCACTGGTGGAAAACCTGAATTCACGACTGCGCAACTATTTTACGTTGCGCCGCCAGCTGGGTGGATCGTACTTGAGTTTGCTGCAGTTCTTCCTGAACCATCGCTGCTTTCTACGCAGCCGGCGTGCTGAGCGAGTCGGCAAAAGCCCGGCGCAATTGATGACCGGGAAAGACCATCCGCACTGGCTCACGCTACTCGGTATGGGGCCGCTTCAGCCCAAACGTACCTGATCTGCGGGAGGCGTTAGCCTCTCGCCATCGCACGCACCAAACTGAATTTCCATTTCTTGGATAGAAGGAATTCGCTCGCCTGTGTTACCCAAAAATGGCCGGTTTTGAACCACGCCGTTTTGGCAATACTGCTTTTGCCGCAGGGTTGCCCGGCGGCGCAAGTAATCTCCCTTCATAAAATGCATGATTGGAGAATTCGATAAGTTCAGCGAATGC
>JANPNT010000691.1:0-11144 GCA_031427655.1 Burkholderiales bacterium | reverse complement strand
GTCGAGGCCAGTGCTGAAGGCTTGCACAGGGTTCAGGGGGTGCTCGCAACAAAGCTTTACAGGGTTTCCTGAGACCCGGGCTGAATGGGCGTTGCTGCGGCGCGCCTAAACTCCCGTGGCTCGCGCGCACGTGCGCACGGGCATCAGATTTAACGGAGTTCACCCATGCGCCACCCCTTGTTGACCCTCGCCGCCCTGGGCGCTTTGTTGGCTCCGCTGACGCTGCATGCGCCGCTGGTGCAAGCGGCAACTGCCGACACCTCGAGCTTGCAAGCCCGCGTGATCGTGAAGTTCAAGGTCGATGCGCTGTCGCTGCGCAAGCAAATCCTCTCCGCTTCCGCGTCTGCCCCGGCGACCGCTGCGCAAATGCACACCGCCCAGGCCGACAGCTTGGGCGTGCGCGCGGGCTTGGCCTTGCGCGGCGGCCTGGGCGTGGCCGAGCGCACGCAGGTGATGTTTGCCAGCGGCATGACGTCAGCGCAATTGGCCGAGCGGCTCAGCAAGGACAGCGACGTGGAATACGCGGTGCCCGACGAGCGCAAACGCCGCATGTTGGCACCGAACGACGGCCTGTATCTCACAGGCCCCTTGAGCAACGGCCCCGCGTCTGGCCAGTGGTATTTGCGCCCGAACAGCGGCACGGTGAAGTCGTCCATCGACGTGGAACCGGCCTGGGCCATTACGACCGGATCACCTGCCGTGGTGGTGGCGGTGCTCGACAGCGGCATCCGCTTCGACCACGCCGATCTGCAGCGCACCTCAGTGGGCGGCAACCTTCTGCCGGGCTACGACATGGTGAGCAACCTTGGCATCGCCAACGACGGTGATCTGCGCGACAGCGATCCCTCCGACCCCGGCGATTGGGTGACCGAGCAGGAGGCCAATTTGGTGGGCGGCGAGTTCTACAAATGCACCACGCTCAATCCCAGCACAGGGCGCTATGTGGCGGAGTCCAGCTCGTGGCACGGCACGCAAACGGCAGGCTTGATCGGAGCCAGCACCAACAACGGCATCGGCATGGCCAGCGTGGGCCGCACGGTGCGCGTGCTGCCAGTGCGGGTGCTGGGCAAGTGCGGCGGTTTTGACTCCGACATCATTGCGGGGATGCGCTGGGCTGCTGGTTTGAGCGTGGCCGGTGTGCCGGTGAACTCGACTCCTGCGCGCGTCATCAACTTGAGTTTGGGTGGCAGCGGCGCGTGCAGCGCGGCTTACCAGACAGCGATCAGTGAAATCAATGCTGTCGGAGCCGTCGTCGTCGCCTCGGCAGGAAACAGCGCCGGTCATGCGGTGAGTTCACCGGCCAACTGTGCTGGCGTGATTGCAGTGGCAGCATTGCGGCACGTGGGCACCAAGGTCGGGTTTTCGGACCTCGGGCCGGAAATCACCATCAGCGCGCCTGGTGGCAATTGCGTCAATGTCGCTGCCAACCAAGCTTGCCTCTACCCCATCTTGACCACAGAAAACGCCGGCACCACGGTGCCGCTGGCGGGCAGCTCAACCTACAGCGACAGCTACAACTATTCGCTGGGCACCAGCTTCTCGGCCCCGCTGGTGTCGGGCACGATCGCCTTGATGTTGTCGGCCCGGCCGTCGCTCAACTCCGCCGAGGTGCTGACGCTGATCAAGGGCACGGCGCGCGCTTTCCCCACCACCGGCGGCGACAACGGTGACAACACATTGGTAAAGCAGTGCACCGCGCCTCAGTTTGATGCGGCCAACAAGCCTATCGACCAGAACCAGTGTTACTGCACCACCACCACTTGCGGCGCTGGCATGCTGGATGCGGGCGTGGCCGTCACGCTGTCCACCCAGGTAGTGTTGGCGCGCATCGCGGTCAGCCCCGAAAGCCCCACAGCCGAACAAGTCATCACCTTGAGCGCAGCACCTTCGTTGGCGGCACCGGGCCACAGCATCGCCAGTTATTCATGGGTATTGAATGACGGCGGCGGCATCGTCACCGGCTTCAACGGCGCGACCAATGCAGCCAGCGTCACGGTCAGCCCGCGCGGTGCAGGCACGTTCACCGCCAGCCTGACGGTGGTGGATGACTTGGGTGCGCGGTCCACCACACCGTTGACGGTCAGCGTGGGCGCGGTGCCGGTGCTGGTCGGCCCACCGGTGCCGAATGACGGTGGTGGCGGCGGTGCCGTCGGCGGCATCTGGCTGGCGTTGCTGGCAGTTGCGGCAGGGCTGGTCTATCGCAGCCGTCCGAAGTCACCAACGATCTAAAACGTACCGGCTAACGACCAGAGCAGGCCGCAAACGGCTTGCTCAACGCTGCTTTTCCGGTCAAACCTGCCAAACGCGCGGCCAATGCCGGTTCTGCCTGGGCCACCCGCAAACTTTGCGCCGCATAGGGTTTGAGCACTTCCACCACGCGGGCCGACTGAACACCTGACACGCTTAAATCGGCCAAGGCCGCGTCGGCCGCATTCAGCGAGGCAAAGCGGCCCAACGACAGCCCTGGAATCAATTGCGCGCTCAGGATTTTGCGCTGCTCGGCATTCAGCTCCAGCGGCAATTTGAGAACCTCAAATTCCAAACCCCGGCGTCGGAGTTCAGCTTTCTTTTTGCTGCGCAGCTCGGTCGAAGGGTAGGGCCCCATGTACACCACCCAGCTGCCCGGCACGTCTACCGCCACACGCGTCCAGGCGCTGGCGGACATCAAATTGGACAAGGCGGCTTCGGCGGAGGTGAGCTCTAGGCTGCTGAAAGGGCCGGCCTCCAAACACGCTGAGCCGACGACCGCGCCAGAAGCCGCGGGTGTCGCGGAAGATGCTGCAGAAGAGGCCGCTGAACCTGCCGCTGATGCGGCTGAAGCCGCCGCCGCCACGGCCGTCGGCGTCAAAATCACCACGCTGTCGGGCCGCACCTGTTGGGCCAGACGACCCGGCTCGCGATCGCCCAAAGCACGCACGCCGACCACGCCGTCCAGCCAGCCCTGCGTCCATGCAAAAAAGGCCACGTTGGCCGCCAGCAAGGCTATTACCAGCCACTTCAGCATGGGGCACCCTGCGGCTCACGCAAAGGCCGCACGCTGACTTCTCCGCTGGAGATCGATTGCAGCCCCGCAGATGTTTGCACTTGCAAAGCGCCTGTCATGGACACGCCCCACGCCACGCCTTCGGCCAAGCCGGCTTGCGTGGTGGTGATGCGGCGCTGGAACAGCAAGTCGCGCGTAGCAAAGCGTTCGGCAAAAGCGGCGAAGCCGGTGCGCTCAAAGGTTTGCAGTGCATGGACCAATGGCAAGGCCAGCCGCGCCAAAGCGGTCGGGGCGTCAAAGGCGGCGTTCAACTCTTGCAAGCAGGCCGAGCCGGTGCTGGCCTGTGCAGGGTCAAGAACCATGGGCAGCACGTTCAAACCCACACCGACCACCACCAAGCGTTTGTCGCCCGAGGCCACGGTTTCAATCAACACACCGCCCAACTTGCGGCCCGGCCCGGTGCGACCTTGGTCAGCGTTTGCGGTGGCGTCCGCTGAAGGGTCCGCGGGGGTGTCCATCAACCACAAATCATTCGGCCACTTGATGCACAGGCGCGGGGTGGTGTGATCCGCTGTCAGCGGGTCAAGCGCCTCCGCCAACGCCACACCCACGGCGAGCGACAAACCGGCCCAATCGGGTGGGTTCAGCGTCAAGCCCAGCGAAAACGTGAGTGAGCTGCCGGGTGCGCTGTGCCAGTGATGGCCGTAACGGCCGCGTCCGGCCGTTTGATGTTCCGCCACCAGCAGGCAGGGCTGCAGATCAACAGCGCGGCGCTCGAAAGCGCGACTTTCGGTGCTGCGCTTGACCAGTGCGGCGTCGCTGTGTTGCCCCTCATCAGCATCTGCCGAGCCACTGGCCAGACGGTGGGTCGCGCGCGCGCGGTCTAGCAACGCGCTGTTGGTGCTGGGAATGCGTGCCACCACTTCGACGCTCAAGCCGGGCAGGGCACCCTCCAGCTGCTCCCGCAAGGCTTGTGAGCCCCATGCCACGGGGCAAGCTTCGGCTGACGGTGTGGCCGAGGGTGTGGTGAAAGGTGTGGCCGGATGTGTGGTGATTGGCGGCAGCGGCTGGCTCATCGTCATTTCTTTGGCGCGACTTTCGGTGCCAGCATGGTGCCGCGGCACTTGGGCTTGCCGCAGCGGCACTCGAACTGCTTTTTGAGCTTGGCGGTGTGGCGCTCGTCGATGACAAGTCCGTAGTCGTAGAACAGCTCTTCGCCGGGCTTCAAAGTGCGCAAGGCTTTGATGAAAATACGGCCGTCCACATCATCTGCTTCGCAGTTGGGTTGGCAGCCGTGGTTGATCCACTTCCCGATGTTGCCGCCCACGTTGCCGTCGATGGTGCGCGCGTCGTCGACATGAAAGTAAAAGGTGTGGTCAGGGTCGGTGGGGTCATGCGGGTGGCGACGCAGGGCCTCGTCCCAACTGATGACCTCGCCCTTGTACTCAATCACTACCGCGCCTTTGGGTATGGTGGTCAACGCGTAGACGCCTTTGCCGTGAACGCCGCTGGTTCTGACCTGGATGCGTCTGCCGCTCGTTTTGAGCGGTGGTGTGGCTGCCGACTCGAGCCCCTTAGAAACTGAAGCGGAAAGGGCGTTACGAAGGTCGGCTTGCGTCATCAGATTCTTTGGGTACATTGAATTCATGGGTGCGCGCGTACGCTTGTGCGTGGGTGCGTGCCTGCACGTGCCCGCACACGCACCCGCGCGAGAAGGCCGCATTGTATGGATGCAGCCGACTTGAATGTCGACTCCAGTGGTTCAAGATTCTTTTTCAGAAAGCCCCATGAGCAAAACACTCATCATTGCCGAGAAGCCCTCCGTTGCCCAAGACATCGTGCGCGCTCTCACGCCGACCAGTGGCAAGTTCGACAAAGAAGCCGACTATTTCGAAAACGACACTTACGTGGTCACCAGCGCCGTGGGCCACTTGGTGGAAATCAAAGCGCCGGAAGAATTCGATGTGAAGCGCGGCAAATGGAGCTTCAACAATCTGCCCGTCATTCCGCCGCACTTTGACCTGGCCCCGATCGACAAAGCCAAATCGCGCCTCACTGCGGTGGTGCGCCTGGTCAAGCGCAAAGACGTCAACGCCCTCATCAACGCCTGCGACGCGGGCCGCGAAGGCGAGTTGATATTTCGCTTGATCGTGCAATACGCCGGCACCGAGAAAAAACCCATCGACAAACCGGTGCGCCGCTTATGGCTGCAAAGCATGACGCCGCAAGCAATCCGCGACGGCTTTGAGGTGCTGCGCACCGACGCGCAAATGCAGGGCTTGTCAGACGCCGCGCGCAGCCGCTCCGAGGCCGACTGGCTGGTCGGCATCAACGGCACCCGCGCCATGACGGCGTTCAACTCGCGCGACGGCGGCTTCTTCCTGACCACCGTGGGCCGGGTGCAAACACCCACATTGTCCATCGTGGTGGAGCGCGAAGAAAAAATTCGCAAACACATCAGCCGCGACTATTGGGAAATCAAGGCCAGCTTTGCCGTGGCCGCCGGCACTTACGACGGCAAGTGGTTTGACCCCAAGTGGAAAAAGAATCCCGATGATGCCGAGCTGCGCGCCGACCGCAAATGGAACGAAGCCGACGCGCAAGCCGTGGCCCAAGCCGTGCGCGACCAAACCGCCACCGTGACCGAGGAAAGCAAGCCCAGCAACCAAAGCAGCCCACAGTTGTACGACCTGACCAGCTTGCAGCGCGAGGCCAATTCACGCTTCGGCTTCAGCGCCAAAACCACGCTCGGTTTGGCGCAGGCGCTGTACGAAAAGCTCAAGGTGCTGACCTACCCTCGAACCGACAGCAAGTGCCTGCCCGAAGACTATGTGCCGGTGGTGAAGGAAACCATGGCCATGCTGGCCGACGAAGACTTGCCCGGCCCGCTGCGGCCGCTGTCGGGCCATGCCCGCAAGGCCATCAACGACGGTTATGTGAAGCCGAACAAGCGCATTTTTGACAACACCAAAGTCTCGGACCACTTCGCCATCATCCCCACGCTGCAAGCGCCGAAAACGCTCAGCGAGATCGAGATGAAGCTGTACGACATGGTGGTCAAGCGCTTCTTGGCGGTGTTCTATCCACCGGCCGAATTCATGATCACCACGCGCATTTCAGTGGCGGCGGGGCACAGTTTTCAAACCAACGGCAAGGTGATGGTAAAGCCCGGCTGGTTGGCGGTGTACGGCCGCGAGGTGCAAGAAGACGACGCCAATTTGGTGGCAGTCAAGCCAGACGAAAAAGCACAGGTTGAAAACGTCGATGTGAACGCCCTGAAAACCAAGCCGCCGGCGCGCTACACCGAAGCCACTTTGCTCAGCGCCATGGAAGGCGCGGGCAAGTTGATCGACGACGAAGACATGCGCGAAGCCATGCAAGAAAAAGGCTTGGGCACACCCGCCACACGGGCGCAAACCATTGAAGGTTTGATCTACGAGAAGTACATGCACCGCGACGGCCGCGAGCTGATTCCCACTGCCAAAGCCTTCCAGTTGATGACGCTGCTGCGCGGCTTGCAAGTGGAAGAACTCACCAAGCCCGAGCTCACCGGCAACTGGGAATTTCAGTTGTCGGAAATGGAGAAAGGCAAGCTCAGCCGCGAAGCCTTTATGGCCGAGATTGCCGCCATGACGCAGCGCGTGGTGGCCAAAGCCAAAGAGTACGACCGCGACACCATCCCCGGCGACTACGCCACGCTGACCACACCCTGCCCGAACTGCGGCGGCGTGATCAAAGAGAACTACCGGCGCTTTACTTGCACTGGCAAGGCCGACGCTGTTGTGGGTTCTGCCGAGGGTTGCGGCTTCAGCATCAGCAAAATCCCCGGCGGTCGCAGCTTTGAGTTGCCCGAAGTGGAAGCCTTCATCGCCAACAAAAAAATCGGCCCGCTTGAGGGCTTTCGTTCCAAAGCCGGTTGGCCCTTCACCGCTGAAATCAAGCTGGCGTTTGACGATGAAATCAAGAACTGGAAGCTGGAGTTCGACTTTGGTGAAGACGCCAAAGCGGCCGAGGCCGGTGAGCCGGTGGACTTCTCAGAACAAACCAGCCTCGGCCCGTGCCCAAAGTGTCAAAGCGCGGTGTTTGAATTGGGCACCAGCTACGTGTGCCAAGCCAGCACCGGGCCCGGTGCCACTTGCGACTTCAAGAGCGGCAAAATCATTTTGCAGCAGCCGGTGATCCGCGAGCAAATGACGCAGTTGTTGGCCACCGGTAAAACATCGCTGTTAGAGAACTTCGTTTCCAACAAAACCCGTCGCAAATTCAAAGCGCGGCTGGCGTTTGACAAGAAGGAAGGCAAGGTCAGCTTCGAGTTCGAACCTCGGCCTGTGAAGGTCGCGGCTGCGAAGAAAGTGGCCAGCAAAAAGACGGCGGCATGAGCGGGTGATGAGCGGGTGTTGCCCCTTCCCCCCGCGAGGGGGAAGAAGTCAGACAAACCGGCGGAACAATTCGGCTTTCGGTGTGCTGAAAAATCCCCAAAACGCCGGCTTGTTCTCCGCTTCAAAAAGCGCCCTGGTGCTCAGACTGTTCCAAACCCAACCTCCGCCGTCTGGAGGCCGCATTAGCTCAGGACATTGCCAATGAAATCCCAAACCCGCTATCTCACCTTGCTGCTGACTTTACTGACGGGCCACGCCCATGCCGACTTGATTTTTGCGGTCAACGAAGGCGTGACTTACCGCGTGCCGAACAGCGAAATTCGCACCAAGTACGCAGCCATCGCGGCCGACCTGAGCAAGCTGCTCAAGCAGCCCGTGCTCATCGAGCCGATCGCCGACTACCCCACGCTGCGCCAAGGTTTGACCGACAAAACCTACGACTTGGCCATGGTGCATCCGGCCCACGTGTCGATCAACGCCATCAAAAATTCGGGCTACCAGTTGCTGGTGGTGACCAAGGGCTTCGAGAACTACCGCGCCAATTTCTTGGTCAACGCTGCGTCCCCATTGAAGTCGCTGGCCGACTTGAAGGGTGCCAAGATTGGCGCGCCTGATGAAGACTCGATCACCTCATGGATGACCCGCGCCGCCCTTCGCGATGCGCTGGGCGCAGACGCCAAAAAGGTCAGCTTCGCCTACACGCGCTACCAAGACGCCGTGCCATTCTTTGTAGAAAACAACCTCACGCCCAGCGGCGCGACGGCGGCGGGT
The DNA here is from genome assembly GCA_031427655.1 of Burkholderiales bacterium. GTDB lineage: Bacteria > Pseudomonadota > Gammaproteobacteria > Burkholderiales > Burkholderiaceae_C > JANYJJ01. The sequence goes on along the minus strand of JANPNT010000691.1, from coordinate 3,011 downwards.
TCCGTCATCAAGGCGTGGACCACGAAGGGCGGCAAGGTGCTGTTTCAAAGCAAAGCCGTGCCTATCAAACACATCATCGCCAGCCCCAAAGTGTCGGCCGAAGAAGTGCTGATCGTGCGCAACTATTTGCTGGCGCTCGACACCACCGACGAAGGCAAAGCCAAACTCGCCGCCACCAAGTACGCGGGCTTCGCAGCCTATGACACCGCGGCGATGATGGCGTTAGGGACGTGGTTGGGGTTGTAGGCACAGGCTGTTCGGTGAATGAGTCCCATTTTGGGACTGCGCTTCGCGCATCAGAGTTGTTGCTGTGTCCACTCCGCAAGATTTTTGGGCAAAGCACCCCGCAGAAGATCAAGCGACCAAGGCTTGGCTGGACGAGGCGAAGCAGGCGAACTGGCAGCAGCCCTCGGACATCAAACTGACCTACCGAAGCGCGAGCATTTTGAAAAACAGGCGCGTCGTGTTCCACATCAAAGGCAACAACTACCGGCTTGTTGTTGCGGCGGCCTTTCAACTCGGCGTGGTCTAGGTCAAATTTGTTGGTACGCATGCGCAGTACGACTTGATCGACGCCGAAACTGTGGAGACAGACTGATGAACATCACCCCAATTCACACCGCAGCTGAGTACAAAGCGGCTCTGCGTGTGGTCTCTGAATTGGTTGATCTGGACCCCGCACCAGGCACGCCAGATGGCGACCGACTGGACATCATGGCGACCTTGGTGACGGCCTATGAGGCGCGGGAATTTCCGGTCGACGCGGCCGACGCCGTTGAGGCGATCAAGTTCAGGATGGAGCAGCAAGGCGTGAAGGAGCTGCGCGTCTTCCGCCTGCCACTCAACTGTTCGCCCGGCGCTTCAGCCAGCGCATCACGGTGGCGACCACAGGGAGCTTTTCGTAGAGTTCTTCAGCCGCGTCCCAATAGTCACGGTGCAGGGTGATTTGGCCTTGCGCGTTGAGCTTCAAATGTGAGCTGCCGCGCACGGTTTGCAGGTCGGTGCTGAAGCGCTTGAAGCGGAAGATGAAATCCCAGTTCAAGAAGCACTGGTCGCCTTGGCAGATGATGTCGTGCACCACAAAACGCGGCTCGTTCAGGGCCACAAACATGTGGGCAAAGATGGCCTGGATGGCGACCACGCCTTGAACTTCATTGAACGGATCTTTGAAGCGCGCGTCAGCGGCATAGAGCGTGGCCAAACGTGCCACGTCGTCGCGTTGAAGTTGCTCGAAGGCGACAACGATGTGCTCGACTCGCAGGTCGGAACATCGGGCTTGCGCACTCATTTCAAAGCCCCGTGGCGCGGCGGATCAGCTTGAAATACAAACCGTCGGGCAAGTGGCTCATGGCGCGCATCCACAGCGTGAAGCGCTTGGGGAAGTCGATCTCGAAATCGCCCGCCGCCCAGCCTTTGATGATCTCGGCCGCCGCTTGCGCAGGCGTGATGAGCGCGGGCATGGTGAACTTGTTTTGTGCCGTGAGCGGTGTTTCCACAAAGCCGGGGTTGATGAGCGAACAACCGATGCCCAGGGGCTCCAGGTCGAGGTACAGCGTTTGCGCCAAGTTGATGAGCGCGGCTTTGGTGGGGCCGTAGGCCAGCGACTGCGGCAGGCCGCGATATCCCGCCACGCTGGAGATCAAGCTGAGGTGACCGGCTTTTTGCTTCAGCAACATCGGCATCACCGCATCAATCATGTACAGCGCACCGACGTAGTTGACCTGCTGGTGCTTGAGCATCTCGTCGAGGTCGAACTCGGTGGCGCGCAGCGCTTTGTAGTGCCCCGCGCAGTAAATCGCCAAGTCGATGCGGCCGAAGCGCATGTGAATGCGTTGCGCCGCGGCGTGCATGGCGTCGCGGTCAGTGGCGTCCAGGGCGATGCCCAAACTGTTGGCGAACTGCCGCTCGAATGTTGCCATGGCGTCGGCATTGCGGGCCGACACCACCACGTTGGCACCGCGCGCATGCAGCGCCTCGGCGGTGGCGCGGCCGATGCCGCTGGAAGCACCCACCAGCCACACGGTGCGGTCTTTCCATTCGGTGATGCGGGGGTTCAAAGACATGGTTTCAATCGCGTTTTCTGTGGTGTTTCAGTTCTTGTAAAAGGACAGCGTCACTTCGCCCAAGCGCACGCCGAACTTGCTCATCACGGCCTTGTTCAACATCACGCGATCGCTCATCAGGTACATCCAGTCGTCGAACTGAACTTCGTACACGCTGCCGTCCACCGGCAAGCTGAGGGTGTAGTTCCACTGCAAGGCATTGCCCGCAGCTTTGCCGATCGCCGTGCCTACCACGTCGCCTGCGGTGCCGGTGTAATTGCCGTTGGCAGCGCGCTTGATGCGCCAAACGCGGCGCTCTTTGGTGCCGTCGCTGTAGGTGAAGTTTTCGTCCAGCACGCCGTCATCGCCGACCCAGGTGCAGTTCATGTCCACCGTGAAGCGGCGCGCCACTTTGCCCGCGCGGTCAGTGAACACGCCGTAAGCCGTGATGTTGCCGTTGAAGTAAGTTTTGAGGTCGAGCACTGGCGTTTGCGCCGCGTAGTCAGACGGCACGGGGGCAGACGCACAACCGCTCAGCGCCGCAGTGGCAACCGAAGCCGCAATCACCAGGCCAGACAACAAGTAACGCAGGTTCATTCATCGCTCCTAAAGCGTTGGATCCAAGTGAAGTAAAGCAATGCCGCCGCCAACAATTTCAATGCACAGGGCAGCACGCAGTAAGCGATCGTCAAAGCCGTCAAGGCTTGCGCGCTGTGGTTGCCCGGCGCATAGCCAAAGCTTTGCAACAAGGGCAAGGCCACACCAGCCGCCAGCGCCAAATTCAGCTTGGTGGCGAAATTCCACCAACCGAAGTAGGCGCCTTCTGCATGACCGCTGTGGCCGGCGCGTTGGATGACCCCTGCAAGCAGTGCGCTGGGCAAGGTCAGGTCGGCCCCCAAGGCCACGCCGCTGAGCACGCACACGGCGGTGAAGGCCGCCACATCGCCCGCGCCCAACCAGGCGGCGCTG
>JANPNT010000690.1:0-1809 GCA_031427655.1 Burkholderiales bacterium | reverse complement strand
GGATTTCGCCCAGGCCCTGCGACAGCTTGTGCGTTTCCACCACGCCGTAGGAGCTCACCTCCTCGCGCGCCACCGGCTCCACCGCCACCACGCTGGTGCCGTGCTCCTGGTACACGCGCTGCATCTGACTCAGACAGGGCTTGCGGCCGCCGTCAATCAGATCGTCCGCGAGTATCACGGCAAAGTCTTCGTCGCCCACCCCGGGTAAGGGTAAACCCCCCGCGTAGTGTTGCGCAGGGTCCGGGCGTGCGGCCACGGATGACCTCTTCGTGCTGCGGGCAGACACTGCGTTCAACCACCCAGCACCAAGGAGTTCCCCATGCACCAACTGTCATTCTCCAACCGGATGCGTTCTCTGCGCGCTGCACCGGCCCCGCTGGTACGGGTGGCCGCGGTCGCCGCCACGGTGAGCTTGCTTGCCATGTCCGTGCCGGTGGTCTGGGCGGCGGTTTCGGCGGGACTGGGGTTGCTGGCGCTGGCCGTGGTGGCTGCCGGTGGGGTGATGCTGTTCCAGGCCCTGCCGTGGGGCTTGCAGCGGCTCGAAAACAGCTTGCTCAAGATGCGCAAGCTGGAGGCCGGCACCAACCCGATCGAGCAACTCGAGAACGACGTGCTGCGCCGTGCGCAAGGTCTGGCCGAGTTCCGTTCGGCACTCGCCACAGTGGGCGGGCAGATCGAGTCGATCCGCCAGCTGCTGGACGAGCGCCGGCACAAGGACCCTGGCCATGTGCTGGAGCGCCAGCAGCGCGCCATGCAACGGCTGGTGGACTTCTACAGCGCCAACCTGGCACGCCTTGACCAGGCACAACTCGCCCTGGCCGATTTCAGGTCGACGGTGGACCGCAAGAAGAGCGAGTGGACCCTGGCACAGGCCATCGGCTTGGCGCACAAGGCGCTGGATCCGGATGCGGCCGAGTACCCGCTGCAGGCCCTGCTGAGCGACGAGGCGCTGCGCACGGTGCAGGAGCGGTTCAACACGGTGTTTGCGGAGCTCGACATCCAGCTGCGGGGCGACCTGCCAGCCGGTCCGCTGCAGGCGGTACGCAGCGTGTTCCCGCCGCCCGACGCGCTGGCCTTTGCGCCCAGGCCTGCGCCGCGGAGTACGCCATGAGGTTCTGGAAACGGCTGCGCTGGCTGGCCAGCGTGGCTTTCGTGCTGGTGCTGGTAGCCGCCTGCTTGTTTGCCGATCCCGGTAACCCCGCCGGCGTACGGGAGTACGATGTAGTCCATGCAAGTTGCTACTGGAACTGTCGTGGCTGGGAAGCTGATCGTCGAGGGGCTTGATCTTCCCGATGGGGAAACTCTTATTGTGTTGACGCGTGAGACGGAAGACGCGGTTCATCTCTCCTCGGAAGAGGAAATGGAGTTGCTCGAAGCCATCGCCGAAGCTGACCGCGGGGAAACAATCTCTGCCGAAGAGCTTTTTGCTCGCTTGGACCGTTTCCGATAGGCTATGCCGCTCGTGTTGCGTGTCGCGTCCCGATCGGTTGGTGAGATCGAACGGACTGAGCGGTGGTGGCTTGAGAACCGGCCGGCTGCGCCAGATGCGTTTCGCGCTGACCTTCGCGGTGCGTTCACCCTTCTGCTTCGCCAACCCGGAGTCGGGATCAAAGTTGGCAACGCAAAACTACCAGGCGTGCGTCGCCTTCACCTCGGCCGCATACGATACTTTGTCGATTACCGGTTGCGTGGCGATGAACTCATCGTGCTTTCGGTCTGGCACTCAAACAGAGGCAAAGGGCCAGCGCTGTGAGTGCGTACCGTCGAACAGGTTGCTCCATCGGATCGCCTGCGGTGCCCGCTGAACGC
>JANPNT010000689.1:0-4162 GCA_031427655.1 Burkholderiales bacterium | reverse complement strand
AACGCGCAGTACAACAACCGGGCGCGCGTGCCTGACCATGCCGACTACTTTGCGCAGTGGGCCGGTGATTCACAGCAGGCGCGCGAGGACTTGGTCTGTGCGTTGGACGTGCCTTTTATCGACGCTGCGATTGGCTCCGCGACGCTCGCACCTCCCACGTTGGACGTGTTCCCGTCAGCCCGACCCGACTCGCCCGTGCTGCTGTTCATCCACGGCGGCTGGTGGCGGGCGCTGGACAAGCGTGACCACTCCTTTGTTGCACCGCCGTTTGTAGATGCAGGCGTCACGGTCGTGATTCCCAACTACAACTTGTGCCCCGATGTAGGCATTGACACCATCGCGTGGCAGATGGCGCAGGCCTTGGCGTGGGCGCACCGCCACATCGCGAAGTACGGCGGTGACGCGCGACGCATTGTCGTGGCCGGGCACTCGGCGGGTGGTCATTTGGCGGCGATGTTGCTGTGTTGCGATGGCCGCAAGATGGCTGCAGATTTGCCTGCTCAGATCAGCAAATTGGCGCTTTCAATTTCTGGCGTTTTCGATATGCAGCCGCTGCGGCAAACGCCGTTCTTAAAAGCCGATTTGAAGTTGACCGCCGCGACCGCCCGTCGTGTGAGCCCAGCATTTTTTCCGGCACCGCAGGGTCTATTGACTGCTGTTTATGGAGCGCTGGAAAGCGAAGAATTTGCGCGCCAAAGCTGCCTGATTCAAACGCGTTGGGGGCGCAGTGTGGTGCCCGTTTGTGAGGCCGTGCCTGGCACGAATCACTTCAGCGTGTTGAATGAATTGACTGACCCGAAAGCACGTTTGCACAAGGCAGCTTTGCAGTTGCTGATGCGCTGAACAGCGCTGGCCGAAATTGCCGTCCGTAGAATTCCCGGCATGGCCACCAAATCAGTCTCATCGAACAAAGCAGCCGCAGGCAAACAAGCCTACGGCGAATCTTCCATCCGCGTACTCAAGGGGCTGGAGCCCGTGAAGCAGCGCCCGGGCATGTACACCCGCACCGACAACCCGCTGCACATCATTCAAGAGGTGATCGACAACGCGGCCGACGAGGCGTTGGCGGGGCACGGCAAGCGCATCGACGTGACGCTGCACACCGACGGCTCGGTCAGCGTGCAAGACGACGGGCGCGGCATCCCCTTTGGCATGCATCCCGAGGAAAAAGTACCTGTGGTGGAAATCGTCTTCACGCAGTTGCATGCGGGTGGCAAGTTCGACAAAGGCGCGGGCGGTGCGTACAGCTTTTCGGGTGGCTTGCACGGCGTGGGCGTGAGCGTGACGAATGCGCTGTCCAAGCGGCTAGAGGTCACGGTGTGGCGCGAAGGCCAGGTGGCTACCGTGGTGTTTTCGGGGGGCGATGTGACCCAGCCTCTGGCGCTGCGCCGGTCTACCAATGCGGACAAGAAAAGCGGCACCACGGTGCGCGCTTGGCCCGACGCCAAGTACTTTGAATCGTCTGATTTGCCGCGCGCCGATTTGATGCATTTGCTGCGCAGCAAAGCTGTGTTGATGCCCGGTGCCATCGTCACGCTGACGACCGAGAAAACCGGCGATGTGCAAACCTGGACCTACCAAGGCGGCCTGCGCGACTACCTGATGCAAACGCTCAACGCCGACCCGGTGATCCCGCTGTTTGAAGGCGAGCGTTATGCCGACGGCAGCGAGACCGAGAACTTTGCCGAAGGCGAGGGCGCGGCGTGGTGTGTGGCGTTTACCGAAGACGGCTCGCCGATGCGCGAGAGCTATGTGAACTTGATTCCCACCGTGAACGGTGGCACGCACGAGTCGGGCTTGAAAGACGGGCTGTTCACCTCTGTGAAGGGTTTCATCGACATGCACAGCTTGCTGCCCAAGGGCGTGAAGCTGATGCCTGACGATGTGTTTTCGCGGGCCAGTTTTGTGCTGAGTGCCAAGGTGCTCGACCCGCAGTTTCAAGGCCAAATCAAAGAGCGTTTAAACAGCCGTGACGCGCTGCGTTTGGTGTCGGCTTATGTGAAGCCGACGCTGGAGCTGTGGCTGAACCAGCATGTGGACTTGGGCCGCAAATTGGCCGACCTCGTCATCAAACAAGCGCAAACGCGCCAGCGCGCCAGCCAAAAAGTAGAGAAGCGCAAAGGCTCGGGCGTGGCCGTGTTGCCCGGAAAATTGACCGACTGCGAAAGCCGCGACCTCAACTTGAACGAGCTGTTTTTGGTGGAGGGCGACTCAGCCGGCGGCAGCGCCAAGATGGGCCGCAACAAAGAAACGCAGGCCATCTTGCCGCTGCGCGGCAAGATCCTCAATGCGTGGGAAGTGGAACGCGACCGCCTGTTCGCCAACAACGAAATTCACGACATCTCGGTGGCCATTGGCGTTGACCCGCATGGTGCTGGCCCTTATGCCGATGGCAACACGCCCGACTTGAGCGGCCTGCGCTACGGCAAGGTCTGCATCTTGAGCGACGCCGATGTGGACGGTTCGCACATTCAAGTGCTGTTGCTCACGCTGTTTTTCCGGCACTTCCCCAAGCTGGTGGAGGCAGGACATGTCTACATTGCCAAACCGCCGCTGTTCCGTGTGGACGCACCCGCGCGCGGCAAAAAACCAGCCGCCAAAATTTACGCGCTCGACGACGGCGAGTTGACCGCCACACTGGACAAGCTGCGCAAAGAAGGTGCACGCGAAAACAGTTGGAGCATCGGCCGCTTCAAAGGCCTGGGCGAGATGAACGCCGAGCAGCTTTGGGACACCACCCTCAATCCCGAGACGCGCCGCTTGCTGCAAATCGAGTTTGCAGCCTTGGGCTTCACTGAAACCACTACCTCACTCAGCAAGCTCATGGGCAAGGGAGAGGCACAAGCGCGTCGCGATTTGATGGAGCTGCGTGGGGATGAAGTGGAAGTGGATGTGTGAGTGAACTTCGGGCAAATTGCTGACGTAAAAAAGGCCGCTTCGATGCGGCCTTCTTGTTTGACACGGCACCTGAGTGCCGCGCCCGATCAAGCAGCTTTTGTTTTGCGGCGACGCGCCACAACGCCCGCATTGCCGTAGTTGGTAAATCCCATGCGAGGGTAGGCAGCGCGGTGGCTGTACGGATCGGCACTGGTTCGGGTGCCGTCGCTGGTGATGCCCCAGATGTTGGTGCGCACGCTGCTGTTCGCAGCATTGCCCCACGCCGCATCGATAAACAAGTCTGCGGAAATGGTGCTTCCTGCTGCGCCCGTCAACGGCTGGATCATCCCTTGGGTGTTGTAAAACTGGGTTTGTGTGTAGCTGGGCGAGCGCAGCAGCGCGCCTTGTGCGGCGTCGATGCCGATGCCCAACACATCATTGCGGCCCGCGAACGATCCAACGTTCGCGAAGGTGTTGGGTTGGTAGCGGTTGGTAGACCAAGCTGTGGCACCCAGGGTCAGGTCGGGAGTGATGTCGATGGCGCTTTGCCGCGCCGGACATCGCGACAGAAATTGCGACCGCCGTGACGGCCTGGGTTGCAACTGCTTTGACTTTGAACTGCGCTGGAAAAATCATGTGGAGTCCTGGTGCGTTGACGGGAGTTGGAACTCGCTGGTCTGCAGATGACCGCGCTTCCGTGGCGCGCTCGATTTGAAGCCGTGCTGCGCAGGGTGTTTTCTGCGCTGGCCTTGGCGACTCAAGCGCCCAAGCGCTTAGAGACTTGCGCCGCCACTGCTTGGAGTGCGGTGGCCACGGCACCGTCAAGCGTCGAGTCGAAGATCGCGCCCGGCCCAATCGCAGTGAGGCTCAACACCATCGCACCGCCTTCGGTGAACACAGGCGCTGCCATGGCGCTCACGCCTGCCACGGCGCTGCCGCTGACGCGACTCAAACCGCGTTGGCGTATTTGTGCCAGCTCGGCTTCCATGTCGGCGTCAACTTTGACTCGGTGTTTGGCAGGCACTGCCTGACCACGCGCGCGCAACTCGGCGCTGTGTTCGTCCGCCAAGGCCGCCAGCACTTGATCGCGCGGCAAGTAGGCCGCAAACAACAATCCCGACGCGGTGCCGCGCAGGCTCATCACCGTGCCGTGGCGCATGTTGACGTGCACGGCAGAAGGCGCTTCTTCGATGCGCACGATGGTCGGGCCGCGGTTGCCCCACACCGCAATGCCCACGGTGTGGCCCAGCGTTTGTGCCAACTCGGCAATCAGCGGCGTGGCCAA
>JANPNT010000688.1:0-6055 GCA_031427655.1 Burkholderiales bacterium | reverse complement strand
GTTCGCTTTTTCCGCGCAAGTAACGCAAAGTTGCGAAAGGCGAAAAAGCAAAGTTCGCAAAGCGCGACCAGTGCCCGCCCAGCAACCCCCAGACCAATCGAAACAGCAGCAGCGCGAAGATCAGATATCCGAAGCGGAAGTGCCACACCATCGCGTTGCCCCCGAGCTTCGCGCTCACGACGGAGCCGCACACACAAAAGGCCAGCGCCCAATGAAAAACTCGGGTGGGCAGATCCCAAACACGAACAGTTTGCATGGTCGGTCTCACGCGGCACCTTTGCTCAAATCAGAACCTTGACGATAACGCGGCAGACGCACAAAGCTGACTGGTGCCCTGTGCCATGCGCATCGGCGGCAGCCTGCTGATTACACTGAGGCGTTGTCATCTGACGGCAGCGCCAGCAGCCTATTTTCCCTACCGCCCCCAGGAGTCTGCCCATGAAAGCCATCGCCCTTGTTGCCGCCACCTTGATTGGTGCCGCCGTTGCGCTGCCTGCCGCAGCACAATTTCAAAAGCCGGAAGACGCAATCAAGTACCGCAAGGCGGCTTTCAACGTGATGGCCACGCACTTTGGTCGGTTGGGCGCGATGGCCAACGGTCGAATCCCGTTCGATGCCAAGGTGGCGGCTGAAAATGCCGATCTGGCGTTGACCATGTCGAAGTTGCCCTACACCGCCTTTACCGAAGGGTCAGACAAAGGTGACACCAAAGCCAAGGCCGAAATCTGGACCGAAGGCGACAAGTTTCGAGCTGCTGCCGCCAAGATGCAAGACGAAATGGTCAAACTGAACGCGGCCGCCAAATCGGGCAGCGTGGACACTTTGAAAGCCGCCTTTGGACCCACGGGCGCGGCCTGCAAAGCTTGCCACGACGCTTATCGCAAAGAGTGATGGTGCCAAACCACTGACATGGCGATGCCCGCTTCGGCGGGCTTTTTCATGGGTGCCACTCACTGCCAGCGCAAGACGCCCAGCGCATCGCGCACAGGGTCCGTTCCAGTACCATCGCGCTCCTGTTTGATGCGGGCTCGGCCGGCACCCAAAACGCTTAAATTTTGCTCAATCACCGGGCTGGTCACACGCTCCGCACGAATGCAAACAATCCTTCATTCCGCTCCTCACTTTTTGATTGCCGCGCTGCTTTTGGGAAGCTCGCCTCTGCGCGCTGCGGACGAGCCAGTTCCCGGCGGCACCTTCAACGCGCCGGGCTACAACCCCGCGGCACCGGCCCGCCCTGGCGCAAACGCGGCCGGTGGGTCGCAGACAGGCCAGGGTACCAACCCTTCCACGACACGATTTCAAAACGGCGGCGGGAGTGTGGATGGCGCGCGCGGTGGGATTCAACGCGATGGCCCACGCGACGGCCAACGCGACGGCCCGCGTGAAGGCATGCGCGAGCGTCAACGCGATGGCCAGCCTGGCAATGAAGGGCAGTCTGAGTTCAACGCTCGACGCACCGCTTTGCCACCCGCACCACCCAGCGAGTTTCAAAAGTTTGTTGAATTGGCCACCGGCCGGCTGCTTCCTGTCTTTGGCGCGAACTTCTTCGCAGAGGCAGTCGACCGGCCCAACGACTTGAGCAATGTGCCGGTGTCGGCCGATTACACCGTGGGGCCGGGCGATGAACTGGTCGTACGGGCTTGGGGCTCGATCGATGTGGACTACCGCATCACGGTAGACCGCAACGGCCAAGTCAGCTTGCCCAAAGTAGGCAGCTTCAACGTGGCCGGTGTGAAAGCGTCTGAGTTGGAGAGGCACCTGCGCGCGCAGATTGGCAGGCTGTACACCAACTTCAACCTCAACGTCACTTTGGGCCAGTTGCGTGGCGTGACTGTGTTCGTCGTGGGCCCAGCGCAGCGCCCCGGGGTGTTCACTTTGCCAAGTCAATCCACCTTGTTGTCGGCGGTGGTGGCGGCGGGCGGCCCTGCCCCCAATGGGTCGATGCGCAAACTCACACTGCGTCGCGACGGCAAGGCCATCTCAGCCTTCGACGCCTATGATTTTTTGGTTCAAGGCGACAAGTCCAAGGACGTCCAGCTGGTGGCGGGTGACGTGCTGGTGTTCCAGCCGGCCGGACCACGCGTGGCTTTGACCGGTGCCTTGGACACGCCGGCGATTTACGAACTGCGCTCGGCGCAAGAGCCGCTCGGCGAGGTGCTGCGCTACGCAGGCGGCGCCACTGTGTTGGCCAACCCCAATCGAGTGCAGTTGGAGCGCATCGACAACACCCAGATCAAAGCCGCGCGTTTCGTTGAACAGTTCAAGGCTGACGCTGCAGGTCTGCAAAAAACCCTGCGCGATGGCGATGTTCTGACTTTGTTGCCCATCTCGGCGCAGTTTGCCAACGCGGTGACCTTGAAGGGTCACGTGGCCCAGCCGCTGCGTTACGCCTTCAAGCCCGGCATGCGCATCAGCGATTTGATTCCCGATCGCGATGCTTTGATCTCCCCTGACTTTTACCGCCGCAAGAATCTGTTGGTGCAGGTGCTGGAGCCGGATGACGACGACTCGCGGCGTAACGCGAATGACAGGACCGATTCAGCAGACCAGGGCGGAACCTCCGCTCGGACGCCGTCGCGTCGAGCCCTGGAGAAGCGCGAAGACGAAGCTTTGGTGGCGGTAGCGCGTAAACGATCAGGCGTGTTGTTTGATGAATTAAATTGGGACTACGCCGTCGTCGAACGTTTGAATGCGCTTGATTTGTCCACCCAAGTGATCCCGTTTAACTTGGGCAAGGTCGTGCTCCAAGGCGATGTGCTCAACAACATCGAACTGCTGTCCGGCGACGTGGTCACGATCTACAGCCAGAAAGATTTGCGTGTGCCGGTGGCTCGGCAGACGCGCTTGGTTTCGCTGGAAGGCGAAGTCGGTGCGCCTGGCATTTACCAATTGCTGCCCGGTGAATCGCTGAAGCAATTGATCGCCAGAGCCGGTGGTTTCACGCAACAAGCCTATGTCTACGGTTTGGACTTCAGTCGCGAAGAAACGCGTCAGCGTCAGCGCGAAAACTTGCAGCAAGCCATGACGCGCCTGGAGGCCTTGTCGGCCACTCAAACGGCGCGGGAGTCTGCCAATCGACGCGACGACGTCTCGGCCGACCGCAGCGCAGCAGTCAGCAACGCCGCGACGCAGGCTCAACTCGCGCGCTTGTCACGCATCCAACCCAACGGACGTATCGCGTTGGAGCTGACAGTGAACACCAATTCGGTAGACCAATTGCCCGACTTGCCGTTGGAAAACGCCGACCGCATCAACGTTCCCACACGCCCCGGCTTTGTCACGGTGGCCGGAGCTGTGGTGAACAGCAACGCGTTTTTGTGGAAGCCGGGACGCACTGCCGGTGACTATTTGCGCTTGGCCGGCGTGGATGAGGCGGCCGATCCGTCCAACATGTTCATCTTGCGGGCCGACGGCACGGTGAACCACTCGAACGACAAGCGTGGCTTCTTCGGTGTGGGCAGCTTGGAGTCGCAGCCGCTTCAACCCGGCGATGCGGTGGTGGTGCCCAACCAACTCGACTTTGAAACCTGGGGTCGCGCGTTGGTGCGGAACTTGAAAGACTGGTCGCAGATCTTTTCCCAATTCGGCCTGGGCGCTGCGGCCATCAAAACGATACGGCAGTGACATGAATTCTTCAAAACGCGAAGAAGTTTCAGCATCGATGTCCGGCGAATACGAAGAAGAAGACGACGGCATAGGCCTGATTGATCTGCTGACTTGGTGGGGCGAAGGCAAGCAGCTCATTCTCGGCGTGACGTTGGCAGCCGCGGCGGCATCTTTGGCGGTGGCTTTCTCGCTCCCTGCCGAGTACACCGCGCGCACGACCTTGTTGCCTCCGACATCGCAAAACACAGGCGGCGCGTCGGCCGCTTTGGCGGCCCTGGGATCGTTGGGCGGGTTGGGCGGCGGCATGGCTAAAACGCCTGACGAGCTTTACGTGGCGCTGCTGAAAAGCGACAGCGTGCAGCGCGCTTTGGACGAACGCTTCAAATTGAAAGAGCGCTACAACGTCAAGACTTATGAAGCGCTGCGCAAGGCTTTGCCCAAATACATCCGCGTCGCGTCAGAGAAGAAGAGCGGCGTCATCAGCGTCGAAGTTGACGACGAAGAGCCCAAGTTCGCCGCCGAATTGGCGAACGCGCACGTCGGCGAGGTCACCAAAGTGCTGGGCCGCTTGGCGGTGTCAGAAGCTCCACTGCGTCGCGTGTTTTTCGAGCAACAGTTGAAAGACACCAAAGAAAACCTCATCAAAGCCGAGACGCAGTTGCGCGCGGTGCAAGAAAAGTCTGGCGTGATTGCGCTCGACAAACAAGCCGAAGTTCTGATCTCGGGTGCGGCGCAACTGCGCGGTTTGATCGCCGAGCGCGACGTTCAACTCAAGGTGCTGCGCGGCGGTGCCACCGAGCAAAACCCTGACGTCATGCGCATGAACGCCGAGCTTCGCGCACTGCGCGGCGAGCTGGCGCGCATGGAGTCAAGCAAAGGCGGCAACGCGGGCAGTGCGGTGGACATGCCGGTGGGCAGGCTGCCCGAAGTGGCCATCGATAACGTCCGTGCGCGCCGCGAACTCAAGCTCCAGGAAACCCTGCTCGAGGGCATGATTCGCCAATATGAGTTGGCCAAGCTCGATGAGGCCAAAGAAGGCCCGGTTTTGCAGCAAGTCGACGCCGCATTGGCACCGGACTACAAGTCCAAGCCGTCGCGTGGGGTGATCGTTCTGAGCAGCACGCTATTGGCCTTGATGGTCAGCGCCGTGTGGGTGGCGTGGCGGCGTTTTTCGTTGCTGTCGCGCGAGAAGAATCCTGAGGCGGAAGCCGCGCATGCGCTGTTGTCACGGGCTTGGCGCTGGCGCACTTGATACGTTCGGCTGAGCAGGCTTCACGTCGACGCGGGTTTCCTCGTATAATTCCGAGGCTTTGTTGCAAGCGCTTGTATCTACTTCGTAATTCATGTCAAAGCGGGTCCATGCGTGACGCTAAGTGATGCCGAGTGATGCCAAACCGTTCGCCATGATGAATTCCAGTGACCGCGGTAAACAGTCTGCGAAGCGCGCCTTCAAAGGCAGGCTCGACACATCGCAAGATGAAGGAAATGACAAGCCCTACAAAGCATTGACCCGCGAGGAGGCGCAAGTCTTGCGAGCCAAGTACCCGATGATTTCGCCTTGGCGTGTCGTGGGTGCGCAGTCGTTAGTCGGTTTGGTGTGCGTGGGCTTGGCCTGGATTTTTGTAAACCAAGGACATGCAGCATGGTCGGCGCTTTACGGTGCGGCGGCGGTGGTTTTACCGAGTGCGTTATTGGCGCGCGGAATGACAAGAAGAGCCGATTCTCCGACCGCTGCGGCGATGGGTTTGATGTTCTGGGAAACGATAAAAATTGCAGCAGCTATCGCCATGCTGGTGATTGCTGCCAGAGTGGTTCCTCAACTGAACTGGCCTGCCTTGCTGGTCACGATGGTGGTGTGCTCACAAATGAACTGGTTCGCGCTGCTGTGGCGCGGACGTTGAACTGACAAGGCTTTGACGAACATGGCAGGAACAGGCCAAGCAGGCGCAGAACACGCACCCAGCGCGGGTGAGTACATCGTTCACCACCTGCAACATTTGCAGAACAAAAAGCAAACCTCGGTGGTGGACTTTTCCGTCATCAATTACGACTCGTTGTTCTTCAGCATCACCCTCGGCGTGATTGGTTGCTGGTTGCTGTGGTTGGCTGCACGCAAGGCCACATCGGGTCGTCCGGGTCGATTCCAAGCGGCGGTGGAGCTGTTGGTTGAAATGGTCGACAGCCAAGCCAAAGGCATCGTGCACAACGCGCACAGCCGCAAAATGGTGGCACCCTTGGCGCTGACCGTGTTTGTCTGGATTTTTTTGCTGAACGCGATGGACTTGCTGCCCGTCGACATCCTTCCTTGGATCGGCGAACACGTCTTCGGCTTGCCTTACTTGCGTGTGGTCGGCCTCCAGTCGCTGCGGACCGGCCAGGCGCTGCAGCTTGCCCTGGTAAACCGGGCTGTTGCCGAAGGTGGCGAGCTGAATCGGTTCGGACAGCAGCC
>JANPNT010000687.1:0-8318 GCA_031427655.1 Burkholderiales bacterium | reverse complement strand
GCATTGATATGGTCGAAGATGATTTCTGTGTTGAAGCGTTTGGCATGCGCCTCAAAACGCTGCATCAGCTCCGGGCCCTGCACGCCGTCCACGTCCGCAGGCCAGTTGTCCACGTCGGTAGTGGTCATCAATTGCCCGCCCTGTGCAATGCCCGTCACCAGCATGGGTTTGAGGTTGGCGCGCGCCGCGTAAATGGCAGCGGTGTAGCCAGCGGGTCCTGAGCCAAGGATCAAAACGCGGGCATGTTTGTGTGAGGAATTTGGTGTGGAAGTCATGGTTTGCTTTGTCGAGAATGAGAGCGTGGATTTATTTAACAGTCTGCCATGGCCCCGCTTATCCGCGTTTACAAGCGTGTCAAGCGTGAC
Organism: Burkholderiales bacterium; assembly: GCA_031427655.1. Lineage (GTDB taxonomy): Bacteria > Pseudomonadota > Gammaproteobacteria > Burkholderiales > Burkholderiaceae_C > JANYJJ01. Next base: position 7,953 of record JANPNT010000687.1, on the reverse strand, counting down.
AATATCGACGGCAGAAATCGTGTGACTTTGCTTGAAGCAAATTTGCGCGGTTGACCTTTGTCCACTTCATTGGGGTTTTTCCATGGCCATGATTTCCAACCTCGACCTGATCCGCCGCGTGCCGCTGTTCTCGTTGCTCACCAACGACCAAGCCCAAGGCATTGCTGATGCGGTCGTCAAGCGTCGATTCCGCCGTGGCGAGATCATCGTGGAGCACATGCGCAAGTCGAATTCGCTGTTCATTTTGTTGACTGGCCGGGCTCGCGTGTTGACGTCCGACTCCCGCGGCCGTGAAGTGATTTTGGCGGTGCTGCAACCCGGCGATTACGTCGGTGAAATGAGCCTCATCGACAACGAGCCGCATTCGGCCACCGTGCGCGCAGAAATTCAAACCGACATGTTGGTTTTGGCTCGGCCTGACTTCGCGCGCTGCCTGCCCGAGAACTCAAGCTTGTCATACGCCATCTTGCGCGGCTTGGTTCAACGCCTGCGCAACGCCGATCGCCAGATCGAATCATTGGCGCTGTTGGACGTGTACGGCCGTGTGGCCCGCACGCTGCTTGACATGGCTGAAGACCAAGGCGAACTCAAAATCATCCGCAACAAAGTCTCGCGACAAGACCTGGCTAAAGTGGTCGGCGCATCGCGCGAAATGGTCAGCCGCGTGATGAAAGATTTGGAAGAGCGCGGCATGGTCGAAACCCAAGAAAACGGCTCGGTCATCATCAAGCAACGCTTGAACTGAAAAGCCTTGCAACGCTTGAACCAAAGATAGCCGGAGCGCTTGAACTGAAGTTTGACGCCTGCTCCCCGGCAGGTGTCAAGCTGTCACCGAGGTGGGTTGGGGCCCACCCTGAGCCACAATGCGGGAATGACTTTCCCACTCGGTTCTTTGCGCGGCGACGGCCCGCTTTCCGCTTCATCGGCTTCCTCTGCCAAGCAGGGAGTTTTTGCACTGGAAAGTGCGGTAACCGACGCGCGCAGCGCGGTGTCTGCCGTCGGCTGGCGCACCCAAGCAGTCGGCTTGATCGCATCCGTGCTGTGGCTGCTGGCCTTGCTCGCATTGGCCACACATCACGCTGGCGACGCCGCGTTCTCCACGACCGGCGCCTCATTGACCATCGCCAACAAGGCGGGTGCTTTCGGTGCCTGGTTTTCTGACCTGGCGTTCTTTCTTTTTGGGTATTCCGCTTGGTGGCTGATGCTCATTGCGCTTCGCTCGGGCCTCAGCGCCTTGGCCAGCGTTTTGCGAGGCGGCCACAGCTTTGACGCGGCGCGGGTACGTCAAGCCAAGTGGGCGTTTTGGCTTGGCGTGGCGCTGTTGATGTTCGCCAGCGCCTCGCTGGAATGGACGCGCATGTACCAATGGGAGTCGCGCCTTCCGGGCGGTCACGCCGGCGGTGTCTTGGGTTACAGCTTGGGGCCGCTGAGCATGAAGCTGTTCGGCTTTGCGGGTTCTGGCGTGCTGTGGATTGCTGCGCTCGTCGCGGGCCTGGCCATGGCGTTTCGCTTCTCGTGGTGGCGGCTGGCCGAGGCGATGGGCAGCCGGTTGGAATTGGTGAAGGAACGCCGCGTAGAGCGCATTGAACATGCAGAAGACGTGCGCTTGGGCGAGAAGGCCTTGCGGGAACGCGAAGTGGTGGCGGAAGCAGAACATCAGCTTTATGAAGAGCATTTGCCCATCGTCATTGAGACGCCAATGGTCGAAGTGCCCAAGAGCACGCGCGTGGTCAAAGAACGCCAGAAGCCGCTTTTTTCTGAGCTGGCCGACACCAAGTTGCCGCAGGTGGATTTGCTCGACGCTGCGCCGGGTCGCACCGAATCGGTGTCGCCTGAGACCTTAGAGATGACCTCGCGCATGATTGAGAAGAAGTTGAAAGACTTCGGCGTCGATGTGCGCGTGGTGGCCGCGTCGCCCGGCCCCGTCATCACGCGTTACGAGATTGAACCGGCCACCGGCGTGAAGGGCTCACAAGTGCTCAACCTCGCCAAAGACTTGGCGCGAAGCTTGAGTTTGGTCAGCATTCGCGTGGTTGAAACCATCCCCGGCAAAACCACCATGGCGCTGGAACTGCCCAACGCCAAACGGCAAATCATCCGGCTGTCTGAAATCTTGGGCTCGCAGATTTACAACGACGCGGCCAGCCAACTCACCATGGGTTTGGGCAAGGACATCGTGGGCGCGCCCATGGTGGCCGACCTCGCCAAAATGCCGCACTGCTTGGTGGCGGGCACCACCGGGTCGGGCAAATCGGTGGGCATCAACGCCATGATTTTGAGCTTGCTCTACAAAGCCGAAGCGCGCGATGTGCGCTTGATCTTGATCGACCCGAAGATGCTGGAAATGAGCGTGTACGAAGGCATTCCGCACTTGCTGTGTCCGGTGGTCACCGACATGAAGCAGGCCGCCAACGCCCTGAATTGGGGCGTCGGTGAAATGGAGCGCCGCTATAAGTTGATGAGCAAAATGGGCGTTCGCAACCTCAGCGGCTACAACAAAAAAATTACCGAGGCGGCCGAGCGTGGCGAGAAGTTGCCTAACCCGTTCAGCCTTACGCCCGAGTCTGCCGAGCCGTTGGAACGCTTGCCATTTGTGGTGATCGTGATCGACGAGCTGGCCGACCTGATGCTGGTGGTGGGCAAGAAAATTGAGGAGCTGATTGCGCGTTTGGCACAGAAAGCGCGCGCCGCTGGCATCCACTTGATTTTGGCCACCCAGCGGCCCAGCGTGGACGTCATCACCGGGCTCATCAAGGCCAACATCCCGACGCGCTTGAGCTTTCAGGTCAGCAGCAAAATTGACTCGCGCACCATCCTCGACCAAATGGGTGCCGAGGCCTTGTTAGGGCAGGGCGACATGCTGTACCTGACGCCCGGCGGCGGTGTGCCAGTGCGTGTGCACGGAGCCTTTGTGAGCGACGACGAAGTCCACCGCGTGGTCAACTATTTGAAGAGCCAAGGCGAGCCCAATTACATCGAAGGCATTTTGGAAGGCGGTGTGCTGGAGGCCGATGGCGACACTGACAGTGATCGCAAGTCCGGCGGCAGCGGTGCCAACAGCAGCGGCAGTGGCAGTGGCGGTGGCGGTGGCGAAAGCGACGCGATGTACGACGAAGCTGTGTCCATCGTGTTGCAACACCGCCGCGCCACCATCTCGCTGGTGCAGCGTCATCTGCGCATTGGCTACAACCGCGCGGCGCGTTTGTTGGAACAAATGGAGAAATCCGGACTCGTATCTGCCATGTCCACCAACGGCAGCCGCGACATCTTGGTTCCGGCTCGCGCTGAATGAAAACAAGCCTCGCTGCTTCGCTGTTCGTTGTCTCGTTCGCCGCCCACGCCGAGGCTGTCGACACACTCAAAGAATTTGTGCGCGACGTGAAAAGCGGCCGTGCCACCTTCACCCAAACCGTCACCGCACCCGACGGTGCAAAGAAGCGCTCCAGCAGCGGCAGCTTCGAGTTTTTGCGGCCCAACCGGTTTCGGTTTGTTTACGCCAAACCCCTGGAACAAACCATCGTTGCCGATGGCCAAAAGGTCTGGATCTATGACGCCGACCTGAACCAGGTGAGCGTTCGCAAGTTCTCGGCAGTGCTGGGTGCCACGCCTGCGGCTTTGCTGGCGGGTGCTTCGCTCGACAAGGATTTCGACGTGTCCAACCAGCCCAGTGAAGGTGGCTTGGAGTGGGTGCTGGCCTTGCCGAAAGTCAAAGACGGTGCGTTTCAATCGGTGCGCATCGGCTTCAAATCCAAGACCTTGGCCGCCGTGGAAATCACCGACAGCTTTGGTCAGCGCTCGACCTTGCAGTTCAGCCAAATGCAGTCCAACGCGGTCATTGCGGCTGATGCTTTCAAGTTCACGCCGCCCGCTGGGGCCGATGTCATTGAGCAGTGAGGTGAAAGGCGTGAGCTCTGAGGCCTTGCCTTTCAACATTCTGGGCACTGCAAGCAGCGCACCGCTGGCCGAGCGCCTGCGGCCACAGCACCTCGATGAAGTCATAGGCCAAGCCCAACTGCTCGGCCCGGGCAAACCACTTCGCGTGGCCTTTGAGTCGGGCCGCCTGCATTCCATGATTTTGTGGGGCCCGCCCGGCACCGGTAAAACCACCTTGGCGCGTTTGGTGGCGACAGCGTTTGATGCGCAGTTCATCGCCATGTCAGCCGTGCTGGGTGGGGTGAAAGAAATTCGCGAAGCGGTCGAGCGTGCGAAAGTCGGCCAAGCCAGCGGACGCCGCACGGTGGTGTTTGTGGATGAGGTTCACCGATTCAACAAGTCGCAGCAAGACGCGTTTTTGCCGCATGTGGAGTCGGGTTTGTTCACGCTGATCGGCGCGACCACCGAGAACCCGTCGTTCGAGGTCAACTCCGCGCTGTTGTCACGCTCCACAGTGCATGTGCTGAAAAGCTTGACGAATGAAGACATGAGCGCACTCCTGCTGCGGGCGCAAGCCTTGCTGCAAGCGCCCGCGATGACTGCCACCGCGCAGCAACGTTTGATTGCCTATGCCGACGGCGATGCGCGACGCTTGCTCAACGCTTACGAGAACTTGGCTGCGAACTTGGCAACTGCGGCTGGCCCCATCGCAGAGATCGACGAGGCGCAGTTAGCGCAATCGTTGGGCGAACAACTGCGCCGTTTTGACAAAGGTGGCGAGCAGTTTTACGACAGCATTTCGGCCCTGCACAAGGCTGTCCGCGGCAGCGACCCCGATGCTTCGTTGTATTGGTTTGTGCGCATGCTCGACGGTGGTGTCGACCCGCGCTACGCCGCGCGTCGCTTGGTGCGCATGGCCAGCGAAGACATCGGCTTGGCCGACCCGCGTGCCTTGCGAATGACGCTGGACGCAGCTGAGACTTATGAGCGCTTGGGCTCACCGGAAGGTGAACTGGCTTTGGCACAAGCGGTGGTCTATCTGGCCGTGGCACCGAAGTCGAACGCGGTTTACACCGCCTACAAGGCAGCCCGCGCATTTGTGGCGCAAGACGGCACGCGCGCTGTGCCGCTGCGCTTGCGCAATGCGCCGACGGCGCTCATGAAAAACCTCGACTACGGCAAAGGCTATCGATACGCTCATAACGAGGAAGCCGGTTTTGCGGCCGGTGAACGCTATTGGCCTGACGACATGGAAGCACCGCAGTTTTATCAACCGGTGCCGCGTGGCTTGGAAATACGCATCGCCGAAAAACTGGGCGAGTTGCGTCGTTTGAACGAAGCTGCCTTAGCTGCCAAAGCACCGAATAAAACGCGGTAACTGCCGGTTCCTTTGGTGTTTTTCCGCCCTGCAAAGCGGGCAAGCCCGTATCTGATCGCCGCAGCCTTGACCCTAGAATTTGTGGCGCTTGATGCTAAGCACAAGGTTCGGTGAACTGTCTGAGGCCGGGTTCTTGCTATCAGAGTCTGGACACCACTGCGACACAAAAACACGAGGAAGCACCACCCATGGACACCTTCATCCAGCAGATCATCAACGGCCTTGTGCTGGGCAGCGTGTACGCGCTGGTCGCACTCGGCTACACGATGGTCTACGGCATCATCAACCTCATCAACTTCGCGCACGGCGAGGTGCTGATGGTCGGCGCGCTGACCAGTTGGACGGTGGTCACCGGCTTGGCGGGCATGGGCATACCGGGCTGGGTGCTGCTGCTGATTTCGCTGGTTGCCGCCATCGTGGTGTGCGCATCGCTGAACTTTGCGATTGAAAAAATCGCCTACCGGCCTCTGCGAAACGCGCCGCGTCTGGCACCGCTTATCACGGCCATGGGCATGAGCTTGCTGCTCCAAACGCTGGCCATGATCCTGTGGAAGCCCAACCCCAAGCCCTACCCGATCTTGTTGCCCAGCGAGCCGTTCAATGTGTTTGGTGCCGTCATCAACACAGTGCAGATATTGATTTTGGTTACCACCGTCGTCACGCTGACCGGGCTCATGTACTTGGTCAATAAAACTCGTTTGGGGCGGGCGATGCGTGCGACGGCTGAGAACCCGCGCGTGGCATCGCTGATGGGCGTGAAGCCCGACACGGTGATCTCGGCCACCTTCATCATTGGTGCGGCGCTGGCGGCATTGGCGGGCGTGATGTACGCCGCCAACTACGGTTCGGTCCAACACAGCATGGGCTTCTTGCCTGGGTTGAAGGCGTTCACGGCTGCCGTGTTCGGCGGCATTGGCAACTTGGCGGGTGCCATGCTGGGCGGTGTGTTGCTGGGCTTGATCGAAGCGTTGGGAGCCGGCTACATCGGCGCGCTGACGGGTGGCATCTTGGGCAGTCAGTACCAAGACATTTTCGCCTTCATCGTGCTTATTCTTGTGCTGACGCTGCGCCCTCAGGGCTTGCTCGGTGAACGTGTGGCCGACCGGGCCTGACGGAGTGATGCCATGACCGATCAGCGTAAAAAACTCATTCTCATTTTCGTGTCAGCCGTGGGGCTGGCTGTTCTGCCTTTCATAGCGCAAAGCTTCGGCAACGCATGGGTGCGAATCATCGACACCGCCTTGCTCTATGTGCTGCTGGCGCTGGGCTTGAACATTGTGGTGGGCTACGCCGGGCTGCTTGACTTGGGCTACGTCGCGTTTTACGCGGTCGGTGCCTACATGCTGGCCTTGCTTGCCAGCCCGCACTTGTTTGAAACGTTTCCGGCCATTGCGGCGATGTTCCCAGGCGGAATGCACATGCCGTGGTGGGCAGTGTTGCCCATCGGGGCCGCGCTGGCGGCGCTGTTCGGCGCGCTTTTGGGCGCACCCACGTTGAAGTTGCGTGGTGACTATCTCGCCATCGTGACGTTGGGCTTCGGCGAAATCATCCGCGTGTTCATGGGCAATCTGGAGCAGCCCATCAACATCACTAACGGGCCGCGCGGCCTAGACCGCATTGATTCGATGACAGTGTTCGGCGTCGACCTGGGCAAGCCCCATCAGGTGTTCGGTATCGATGTGGCCTCTGTCACCAATTACTACTTTTTCTTCCTCGCGCTGGTGATTTTGGGCATCCTCATTTGCTATCGACTTGAACGCAGCAGGATAGGCAGAGCTTGGATGGCCATACGCGAGGACGAAATCGCGGCCAAGGCCATGGGCATCAACACCCGCAACTTGAAGCTGTTGGCGTTCAGCATGGGTGCCACCTTTGGCGGCGTGTCTGGCGTGTTGTTTGCCACGTTTCAAGGTTTCGTCTCGCCCGAATCGTTCTCGCTGCAAGAGTCAGTGATGATCGTGGCGATGGTGGTGCTGGGCGGCATCGGCCACATTCCCGGGGTGGTGTTGGGCGCTTTGTTGCTGGCCGCGTTGCCTGAAGTGCTGCGGTATGTGGCGGGGCCCTTGCAGGCCATGACGGGCGGGCGTTTGGATGCGTCCATCTTGCGTCAGCTGCTGATCGCGCTGGCCATGATCGGCATCATGCTCAGCCGCCCGCGCGGCCTGTGGCCTGCGCCTGAACATGGCAAGTCCGCCGTCGCTGAGGTCGGCAAAAGCGCCAGCATCAATTAAAGAGAACGCCATGGCTGAAACCGTTTTGAAAGTCGCCGCCGTCTCCAAACGCTTTGGTGGTTTGCAGGCTTTGTCCGACGTGGGCATCACCATCGAGCGCGGCATGGTCTACGGGCTGATCGGCCCCAACGGTGCTGGCAAAACCACTTTCTTCAACGTCATCACCGGGCTTTACACGCCAGACTCGGGCAGCTTCGAATTGGGCGGCAAGCCCTACAAGCCCAGCGCGGTGCATGAAGTTGCCAAGGCAGGCATTGCGCGCACCTTCCAAAACATCCGCTTGTTCTCAGACATGACGGCGCTGGAAAACGTCATGGTGGGCCGGCACGTTCGCACTCATTCGGGTTTGTTTGGCGCGGTGTTTCGCACGCCAGGTTTCAAAGCCGAAGAAGCTGCCATCGCGAAGCGCTCGCAAGAGTTGCTCGACTACGTGGGCATCGGCAAATACGCCGATTTCAAAGCCCGCACCTT
>JANPNT010000686.1:0-2155 GCA_031427655.1 Burkholderiales bacterium | reverse complement strand
CGCGAACTGCCGGAGTAGCCCGAGTTATTATCGATCATCGGCGGGCCAGGATCCTCCAGCATCACCGGTGCCTGCCCCAGGGCGTGCCGGTTCGCATCATTTGCTGAGCAAACGCATGGCCCCGTCAAGGCCCGGCAGCGTGAGAGGGAACATGCGCTGGCTCATCAGTTGCTGCACCACCGCAATGCTCTGGCGGTAACCCCATACGCCTTGCGGCTCGGGGTTGATCCAGGCAAATTTGGGGAAGGCATTGGTCAACCGTGCCAACCACTCGGCACCAGCCTCTTCGTTGTTGTATTCCACGCTGCCGCCGGGCTGCAAAATTTCATACGGGCTCATGGTGGCGTCGCCCACAAAGATGAGTTTGTAGTCTTTGTTGTATTTGCGAATGATGTCCCAGGTGCTGAACTTTTCGCTGTAGCGGCGGCGGTTGTTCTTCCACATGAAGTCGTACACGCAGTTGTGAAAGTAGAAGAATTCCAGGTGCTTGAACTCTGATTTGGCGGCGCTGAAAATTTCTTCCACACGGTGAATGTGCTCGTCCATCGTGCCGCCCACGTCCATCAGCAACAGTACCTTCACCTTGTTGTGGCGCTCGGGCACCATCTTGATGTCCAGCCAGCCGGCGTTGACAGCGGTGCTGCGGATGGTGTCGTCCAAATCGAGCTCTTCCACCGAGCCTTCGCGGGCAAATTTGCGCAGGCGGCGCAGCGCCACTTTGATGTTGCGCGTGCCCAGCTCGAGGTTGTCGTCGTAGTCTTTGTACTGACGCTGATCCCACACTTTCACGGCACTTTTGTTGCGGCCCTTGTCTTGGCCCACGCGGATGCCTTGTGGGTTGTAGCCGTAAGCGCCGAAGGGGCTGGTGCCACCGGTGCCGATCATTTTGTTGCCGCCTTCGTGGCGTTCTTTTTGTTCCTCGAAACGCTTCTTCAGCGTTTCCATCAGTTCGTCCCAACCCATTTTTTCGATGGCGGCTTTTTCCTCGGCGCTCAGCTCCAGCTCAAACTTCTTTTGCAGCCAGTCGAGTGGGATGTCTTGCGTGAAATCGGTGATCAGTTCCACGCCCTTGAAGTAAGCCGCGAAGGCGCGGTCGAACTTGTCGAAGTTGGCTTCGTCTTTGACCAGCGAGGTGCGCGCCAGGTAGTAGAAGTCATCGATCGAGGTGTCGATCACGCCGGCCTGAATGGCTTCAAGCAGCGTGAGGTATTCCTTCACCGACACTTTCAGTTTGGCGGCGCGAAGTGTGTAGAAAAAGTTGATCAGCATGGTGTGGGCTTTCGAGTTATCGCAACCAATTTTCCACTTGCAACCCTGGCACGCGCGCGAACTCGAGGTCGTTGCCCGTGACGAGGATGAGGTTCTCTGCCAACGCGTGCGCGGCGATCCAAAAATCGTTCGGCCCAATCGGCGTGCCCACGCGACGCAATTCGGCGCGGATCAGTGCATACAGTGCCACCACATTGGCGCCAACGAACAATCGCGGAATCTCGGCAAACAGTGCATCGATCCTCGCGGTCAAGGTGGGGCTGAGCGTCCTGCAAGCCTGGCCGTAGCGTATTTCAGCTTCCGAGATCACCGACATCGCGAATTCGGAAACGCCCAGGTTGTGCACGCGCTTCATGAGTTTGGCGTCATGCCCCTTCGCCAACTCGCTGAACACATCGGTGTCGAGCAGGTACTTCATTTCGGATGCTGCTTTTGCGGCTTGCTGGTGGCTTTGCTGCCGTCGTGGTTGTGGTTTGGGCCCTGACCCTGGCCCTGGCCCTGGCCCTGGCCAGGCCGGAAGTAGTCAATCTCCCGGTCGGGCGCTTGCGGCTCGTTGATGATGTTCATCATCTGGTCAAGCTCGGCAATATCGTCTGGAAAGTCATCGCCCAAGTTGGGCAAATGCTTGATCAAGTCGCCCATGGTGCGTGGCACCTCGCGCAGCACCACCTCATTGCCACGGCGAAAAATCTCTACCGTCTTGGAAGTGAAGCGAAAGTCTTTCGGCAGCCGCACGGCTTGGCTGTTGCCCGATTGAAAAACAGTGGTTTGCGTCATGACAGCTGCTTATTCAAATAAGATATACACCGAGTATATACGTCGCACCTTCTTCGTGGTCACCGCTCAATCGTGCGTGGTTTTGACCGATCAGCCCTGATATTGGCTG
>JANPNT010000685.1:0-1683 GCA_031427655.1 Burkholderiales bacterium | reverse complement strand
CTTCACGATCACGGGCAACTTGGTGTAGTGCTTGCACCAGCGCGTGACCATTTCGATGTACTGCGGCACCTGCCCCACGGCCGAGCCCATGCCGCGCTCGCTCATGCCGTGAGGGCAACCGAAATTGAGCTCAATGCCGTCGCAGCCGGTGTCTTCCACCATCGGAAGAATCGCTTTCCACGCCTGTTCTTCACACGGCACCATGATGGACACGACCATGGCGCGGTCGGGCCAATTTCGCTTCACGCGTTTGATTTCCGCGAGGTTGACTTCCAGTGGTCGGTCGGTGATGAGCTCGATGTTGTTAAAGCCGATCAAGCGGCGGTCTTGCGAATACATGGCCGCGTAGCGCGGGCCGTTCACGTTGACGACAGGCGGCCCGGCCTCGCCCAAGGTTTTCCACACCACGCCGCCCCAGCCCGCCTCGAAGGCGCGCACGACGTTGATTTCTTTGTCGGTCGGTGGCGCCGAGGCCAACCAAAACGGGTTGGGGCTTTGGATGCCGGCGAAGGTGGTGCTGAGGTTGGCCATGGTGTTTCTTTGGATGGTTTTTGAGTTCAGGCAATGACGCGTTGGCGGGCAAATGCTGGCGCGCCCATTTGCGTACCGACCAGCGTGCGGTGCATGGCTTGCGCGGCGATCTTGCCGTGCTCTACCGCCTCGACCGTCAGGTCTTTGCCGCCGTGCGTGCAGTCGCCACCGGCCCACACCAACGGCAGCGACGTGCGGCCTTGCGCATCCACCGCAATGCGTCCCTTGGTGAGCTTCAAGGTGGCCGCGCCCAAGTCGGCTTGCAGCAGTGTTTGGCCTATGGCTTTGAGCAGCATGTCGGCGGGCAGCGTGAAGGTGCTGCCGGTTTCAGTCAACTTGCCGTTCACCTCAGCCACGCTGGTGAAGGTGGCGGCTGTGACTTGACCTGCCTCAGATTGCAGCGACTTCAACACGCCGTGGGTGCGGATGGTCACGCCGTTGGTTTGCGACCATTGCTGCTCATGCTGTGACGCGGGCATTTGCGCTTGCTCGCGGCGGTAAACGATGGTGACTTGCTCGGCACCGAGTTTTTTCGATTGCACTGCGGCGTCAATCGCCGTCATGCCGCCGCCCAGCACGACCACGTGTTGGCCCACGGGCACGTCGGCGGGTGAGGCGGCTTGGCGCAAACCGGCGATGAATTCAACGGCATTGCCCACGCCTTCCAACGACTCATCCGTCATGCCCAGCGAATTCACACCGCCCAAACCCATCGCCAGAAACACGGCGTCAAAGTCAGCGCTCAGACCGGCCAGCGTGATCTGCTCGCCCAGCTTCATGGCGTGCTTGACGGTGATGCCGCCGATGGAGAGCAACCAGTCGATTTCACGCTGCGCAAAGTCGTCCACCGTTTTGTACGTTGCCAGCCCGTATTCATTCAAGCCGCCCGATTTGGGCAGTGCTTCAAACACGGTGATGTCGTGGCCCAGCAGTGCTGCGCGGTGCGCAAACGACAAACCCGCTGGGCCGGAGCCGACCACCGCCACGCGCTTGCCGGTGGGGGCCGCGCGAGTGAACAGCGGTGCGCCGGGCTTGGCAAAGTAGGCGTCGGTGGCGTGGCGTTGCAGCAGGCCGATTTCAACGGGTTTGTCTTCGTTGGTGTTGCGCACGCAGGCTTGCTCGCACAGCACTTCGGTGGGGCACACGCGGGCA
>JANPNT010000684.1:0-2294 GCA_031427655.1 Burkholderiales bacterium | reverse complement strand
AGTGTTCTCTTGCATGGTGAGTCTCCTTGTTGATGTGAAGAAAGTCAATTTCCAGGTTGGGTGACATCTCTATCGGAAAAATTCCAGGTTGGCGAAAAGCTTCTCAGCACGCCAGCCACAATGCAGCCGCCAATTTACTTGAACTGCTATAGTTTTAATAGCTGTTAGCGACCGTTTTACAAGGGCTGGAGGTTGATTTAATATATAAAAATGAATTCTGTAGCGTTCCCTGACTGTGGCCCGGCCAACCAAACCTCAATTTCTACAGAACGCGCTGCCGTTAACCTCCTTAAGGTAGGCGATCAGGTCGCCACGGTCTTTGGCATCGGGAATGCCGTCGTAAGTCATTTTGCTGCCTGGCACCACCGTCAGCGGTTTGGTCAGGAACCGGTTGAGCGTTTTCTCATTCCACACCAGGCCTGACTTTTTCATGGCCGGTGAATAGTCGAAGCCCGCCACACTGCCCGCGCGTCGGCCCAGCAAACCGCAATGCCTGGGCCCGACGCGATCAAAGGCCAGCGCGTGGCACGCTGCGCAACGGGCATAGACCTGCTCGCCACGCACCGCGTCGGACGCTGCCTGGACCGCCATGCCCAGGCTGGCCGCACCCAGCGCGAGCGAGGCGCCCAGCAACCAATGGCGGCGCAGCGTCACGACATGAAGGCTGATGGCACCGGCACTTCGCCAATGGCCTGGCGCAGGGTGGCCCAGTGCATGGCTTCATTGCCCAAAATGCTGGCAGCCGCCTTGGCCAGATCACGGTTGCCAAACAAGGGCACGGCACCCAGATAAGCACTCACAGCCCCCTGCTCCAGCTTGGCGGCGAACTTGAGCACGTCGAGTTCCGCTTTCAACTGGTCCACCGGAAAGTTGTAGTTGGTTTTGGCCATGACGGGTTTGCCACCCAGCTTTTCCACCGTGCTGGAGAGCAGCGCCACATGCTGTTTGTGGTGACCCTGAAAAGTTACTGCCAGGTCCAGCACCGGCTTGCTTAGCAGATTGCTTTCAGCGCCCAGTTGGTAGGCGGCGATAGCCTCCAGTTCGGCGCCGAGCGCAGTGTTAAGAATTTGAATGTCGCCAGCTTTGGAGCCGCCCATCCTGGCGGCCAGCGCGTCGTTGCCGGCCAGCAGCGCAACGGCAGCCCCCGACAACACCAAACCGCCCGAACGACCAAGAAACATTCGCCGTGCAGCGAGGGGGGTGGACATTTGAAAAAACGACATGGCAATCTCCGGTGAGGGAAAACGGACTTCACATAATCACAGGCGAGAGGATTCCCGCTCGTGGGCAATCTTTGCCAGCACGCCCGCGACAATCCTGTCGCAGCGCAGGCCGGCAAATGAGAAAGCGTCACCGATGGCCATGTCGATGTCGCGCGAAAGGCCTTCGCGCAAAATTCCGCGGGCACGAAAAAATCGGGACCTGACGGTGGCCTCGGGCAGTTCCAACGCCAGCGCGACTTCTTCCACACTCAGTTCTTCAACTCCCCTGAGCATGAATACAGTCCGAAAAGATTCAGGCAAGTTGTCAATCCGGGCTTCAATCTGCTGGCGTACCTGCGCACGCATCACCAAGGATTCCGGCTGATCGTCGGGGTTGGCTTGCATTTCAAACTCCGGGGTTTCGCCATCTGCGTCAATGGCGGCATTGAGCGGCAATACCTGGGCGCAGTGGGCGCTATTGCGTCGCAGCCGACCGAGCGCTTCGTTAACCACAATGCGTACCAGCCAGGTAGAAAGTCTGGCATCTGCCCGAAAAGTCGCCAGCGCACGCCAGGCGCTCAGATAAGCTTCCTGCACCGCGTCCTGCGTGTCATCGTCGTTTTTCAGAATGCTGCGCGCGGTGCGAAAGAGCAAGCGGTTATAGCGGCGCATGATCTGCGCGAAAGCCAGATCATTGCCGCCAGTAGCCCAACCGACCAACTCTGCATCTGAACTCGCCTCTGACGGTACGCTGACCTCTTTTTTCAGGATGTTCATAGCTGCTCCTGTTCATTAGATGTTCACGCTGCCAGCGGCGTTCCGCTTTTTTTCGATCAAGGGGCTTTTCACCGGTAATCCGGCTGGCGTCGCCTTTGACCGCGCAGGACAGAAGGTGAACCTAACGCGTCCGGCGCGCCTTGACCGCCTGCGACAACACCTCCAGCGACTTGAGGGAGTCATCCCAACCCAGGCAGGCGTCGGTGATGCTCTTGCCGTATTCGAGCCTGGCCGCGTCGTCTGTGCCCGGGGTGAACTTCTGGGCACCGGCCTGCAGGTGGCTTTCCACCATCACGCCAAACACGTTTTTGGAAC
>JANPNT010000683.1:0-7168 GCA_031427655.1 Burkholderiales bacterium | reverse complement strand
CCCACACATCGACCGTCAGCAAGGCTTTGTCTGCCGTCGTGAGTGGTGTGCCGGCAGCACCGGTGTTGACGATGTCCACTGTGCCGTCAGGCTTCTTTACCAACCAAGTCCAGGCTGAACCAAAATTGCCCACAGCGCTTTTGATGAAGGCTTCTTTGAAGCCAGCGTAGCTGCCGAACTTGGCGTTGATGGCGGCTGCCAACGGGCCCGTGGGTTCGCCACCGCCCTGCGGCTTCATGCAGTTCCACAGGAAGGTGTGGTTCCAAATTTGGGCGGAATTGTTGTAGACGCCGCCACTTGATTTTTTGATGATCTCTTCGAGCGTCAGCGCCTCAAACTCGGTGCCTTTTTGCAGCGTGTTGAGGTTTACGACGTAAGCGTTGTGGTGCTTGCCGTGGTGGTATTCCAAAGTCTCGCGGCTGATGTGCGGCGAGAGGGCATCAATGGCGTAGGGCAGCGACGGGAGGGTGTGTTCCATGATCTTCCTTGGTTGCGTTGGAGTAGACGTTAAAAATCCAACTGCAATTGTAGGCAGCTTGCGTCGGCGGCGCAGGCTGCGAAAACCTTGCCCGGAGGTAGGCGCGCGCCTACGACGGTTTCAACGGCGATTGCAAAGGCGTGACGCGTTGCACCGTGAGGTCAACGTCGCCGTCGGCCAGCACCGCATGCAACTGTGCACCAGGCTGCAACTGCGTCACGCTGGCCACGGCCTGGCCCGAACCGGTGCTGAGCCACGCGTAGCCGCGACCCAGAACTTTGCGCGGGTCTAACGCATGCAGGCGCTCGCTCAAGCTCTCCAGCCGCTGCGATCTTTGAGCTCGCTGCACCACCGCGCCTCTGGTCAGGCGCTGCTTCAGGCTCGTCAAGTTTTGCCGTTGGGTTTGACAGGCCAGACGCGGCGAGGCGTTCAGCCGCAGTCCGAGCACCGCCAAACGCTGGTGTTGTATGCGCATCGCCTCGGCCGGACGCGACAAACGCAGACTGCAAGCATCTAGGCGCTGGGCGTGACTGTCCAGCGTGCGCTGCATGCGGCGGGACATTTGCTGAGCCAGCGCAGTCAACTCGTCCAGTAAATCCTCGGTGACGGGTGCGGCCAATTCAGCCGCAGCGGTGGGCGTGGCGGCGCGATGGTCGGCAGCAAAGTCAGCCAAGGTCACATCGGTTTCGTGGCCCACACCGCACACCACCGGAACCGGGAAAGCGCCAATCGCGCGCACCACGCGCTCGTCGTTGAAGGTCCACAAGTCTTCAAGCGAGCCTCCCCCTCGGCACACGATCAGCAGGTCAATCTCAGCGCGCTGTGCGGCTTGCTGCATGGCTTTGACCAAGGCCTCGGGCGCATCGGCGCCTTGCACCAAACTGGGGTAGACGACCAGCGACACATGCGGTGCGCGGCGCGCCAATGCGGCGCACACATCGCGCAGCGCGGCCGCGCCCAAAGACGTGACAACACCCAGTCTTCGCGGGTGCGTGGGCAGTTCACGTTTGCGCACCGCATCAAACAAACCCTCGGCCTGCAACTTGGCCTTAAGTTGCAAGAATTTTTCAAACAGCGCGCCCTCGCCCGAGCGCTGCATCGACTCGGCCACAAACTGCAATTCACCGCGCGGCTCGTACACCGCCAATCTGCCGCGCACCACCACGAGGGCACCCTCGGTGGGCGTGAAATCCAGCAGGGTCGCAGCACGCCTGAACAGCGCGCAGCGCATGGACGCCGCGCCGGTCTCGCTGTCCTTCAGGGTGAAGTAGCAGTGCCCGCTGCTGGCCCGCGTGAAGCCCGAGATTTCCCCCTTGACGGTGACCGCAGCAAAGCGACTGGCCAAGGTCTCGGCCACGGCGTGCACGAGCCCGGCAACGCTCCACACCGCACGCCCGGGAGTTGCGGTGATCTCGAT
Organism: Burkholderiales bacterium; assembly: GCA_031427655.1. Lineage (GTDB taxonomy): Bacteria > Pseudomonadota > Gammaproteobacteria > Burkholderiales > Burkholderiaceae_C > JANYJJ01. The sequence continues at coordinate 5,273 of JANPNT010000683.1, read as the reverse complement.
GTTTTTATCGGAGTTGCGGGGCTCAATCATTGGCTAAGCCAGCATTGGCGCGGAGTGAGAAGTCCACAACCGCGCCAGATGTGGCTTGGCGGGGCGCGGCACCCGTCACATCACTTTCACAATCGTCTAAGTGGTTGATTTTCAAGGCTTTATTCGTGCTTAAAGAATGGGCAATCTGTTCAAGGCCTTGATATTCAACGCTTGGCGGGCTTCCGCAACCGGGTTGTCCACACAGTTGTCCACAGTTGCGGTGGATGAATGCCCGCGATGCACAACCGGTGCCGATGCCGCGCGTGAACAGGCCCTGAAAAGCCCCTCATGGAAGCGTTTAGCGCAGGCGTTCTAAGGGCCATAATCGCGCGTCCTGAAGATGGACAACCTCAACGAAAGGCCCGCGTTGTTTTCGATCATACAAGCCGCCGGATGGCCCATTTGGCCATTGCTCCTCTGCTCCATCGCCGCCATGGCTTTGGTCATAGAACGTTTTTCCAGCCTTCGAACCAGCAAGGTAGCACCGCCCCGTTTGCTTGATGAAGTGGTGGGCGTGATGCGCACAACATTGCCCACGGTAGATGTGGTGGACAAGTTGGCCGCCAACTCGGTGATGGGCTCAGTGCTGGCCTCCGGTTTGCGCGTTGCCATGGCCGAGCCGCGAATCACTGAGCGCGCTTTGCGCGATGCCTTCGAGTCGGCGGGCCGCGCCGGCGTACATCACCTGGAACGCTACCTCAGCACCTTGGGCACCATCGCATCGGCTGCCCCTTTGATGGGCTTGTTGGGCACCGTCATCGGCATGATCGAAATTTTTGGTGCGCAAGCACCCACCGGTGCCAGCAACCCAGCCATGCTGGCGCACGGCATCTCAGTGGCGCTTTACAACACGGCCTTCGGTTTAATCATCGCCATCCCCTCACTCATGTTCTACCGCCACTTCCGCAGCCGGGTTGACAGCTACACGCTCGATCTGGAGCAGGGCTGCGATCAGGTGGTTTCGCACTTGATGCGCTTGGCTGTGAAGCGTCAAGCCAACGCCTGACGGTGGCCGCACCATGCCGATGAATTTCCGACGCGGCCCACGCGACGAGCCCGAAATCAACCTCATCCCTTTCATCGACGTGCTGTTGGTGATTTTGATTTTTTTGATGCTCTCCACTACTTATTCCAAGTTCACCGAACTTCAAATCACGCTGCCGGTGGCCGACGCGGACAAGGCACGTGACCGAACTCGCGAGATCATCGTCGCTGTCGCCGCCGATGGCCGCTACGCCGTCAATCGCAAGCCAGTGGACGGTCGCAGCGTGGTGGCGTTGACAAGCGAATTGGCATCGGCGTCCAACGGCACAACCGACCCGGTGGTCATCATTTCCGCCGACGCGCAGGCACCTCACCAGGCCGTCATCAACGTGATGGACGCAGCGCGCCGCGCCCGCTTGGTCAAGCTCACTTTTGCAACCCAAACCTCCACCAGCGGCGAAGCCCGCTGACGCGCCACTACCGCCACCGCCACCAGCGAAGCTTGCTGGCATGGAGGCCCGTCTGCGGGCGGCATGGCTTCAGCGCGGCGCTTTAGCTTGCTCGTTGTTCCCGGTGTCGGTGGTCATGGGGTGGGTGATTCGGCTTAGGGGCCTTCTTTTCAAAATCGGCGTTTTGCCGACTCACCGCTTGCCCGTGCCGGTGGTCGTGGTGGGCAATCTCATCGTTGGTGGGGCGGGCAAAACGCCCACCGTGATCGCGGTGGTCGCCCTGCTGAAGCTGCACGGTTTTCGCCCTGGGATCGTCTCGCGCGGCTACGGTCGAGGCAGCGACACGATTCAAGAAGTTCACGAATCCACACCCCCCACCGAAAGCGGTGACGAGCCCCTGCTGCTGCACAGACGATGCGGCGTGCCGGTGACGGTCGGGCGCGACAGAGTGGCGGCAGCGAAACAACTGCTGCTCCTGCATCGGACGGTGGACATCATCGTCAGCGACGACGGTTTGCAACATCAACGCTTGGCACGCGACGCGCAGATCGTGGTTTTCGACGAGCGTGGTGTCGGCAACGGCTGGTTGTTGCCAGCAGGACCGCTGCGCGAGCCAGTGACTGAATTGCCGCCCGAGCGAACTGTGGTGATCTACAACGCGGCACAAGCCACAACAAGCTGGCCTGGCGAAACGGTGCAGCGTTCGCTTGCAGGTGCGGTGCTGCTGAGCGACTGGTGGGCGGGCCAACCGGCCTCGACATCCGCGCTGGATGCGCTGCGCTCAAAACCGATCTTTGCGGCGGCTGGCATGGCCCAACCCGAGCGCTTTTTCAGCATGCTGCGAAGCACCGGCTTGACTCGATTGCAAGCGCTGCCGGTGCCGGACCACTTTGATTTCAGCACCCTGCCCTGGTCTAGCGAAGCGCAAGACGTGATCGTCACCGAGAAAGACGCTGTGAAGATCCAGCCCGAGCGCGTGGGTTCCACGCGCGTTTGGGTAGCGCCGCTAAACTTTACGATGCACCCTGCCAGCAGCGCCGCTTTGCTGGCCTTGCTGCCGCCTCCACAGTAAGTCGTACCTAGGAAACACCATGGACACCCGCCTGCTCAACCTCTTGGTTTGCCCTGTGTGCAAAGGCCCGTTGGAGCACCACCGCCCGCCGCAAAACGAACGGCATGAATTGGTGTGCAACGCCGACCGCTTGGCATTTCCGGTGCGTGACGGCATCCCTGTGATGCTGGAAAACGAGGCGCGCAGCCTGGACGCCGACCTCACTGCGCCACCTGCCGCCTCAAGTGCGTCAGCCCTTTGAACTTCACCGTTCTTATTCCCGCGCGACTGGCGTCTACACGGCTGCCACGCAAGCCGCTGGCGGACATCGCAGGCCTGCCCATGGTGGTGCGCGTGGCGAAGCAAGCACTGCTTTCTGACGCCACACGCGTGGTCGTCGCAGCCGACCATGAAGACATCGTGGCGGCCTGCGCAGCCCACGGCGTCAAGGCCCTGCTCACCCGCGCTGACCATGCCACGGGCAGCGACCGCCTGGCCGAATGCTGCGAGCTGCTCGGCTTGGACGGCAATGACGTCGTGGTGAATGTGCAAGGCGACGAACCGTTGATTGACCCGCGCCTGATCAACGCCTGCGCCGCCGAGCTGCAAGCGCAAAGCGACTGCGTGATAAGCACCGTGGCACACGCGATCACCAGTGCCGCAGACTTCGCCAACCCGAACGTCGTCAAGGTGGTGCTCGACGCCAAAGGCCGTGCGCTGCTGTTTTCACGCGCACCAATTCCTTGCTGGCGCGACTCGCCTGACGCAGCCACGCTGAGCTCACCGCAGCCATTGCGCCACGTTGGCATCTACGCCTATCGGGCCGGGTTTTTGCGAGCTTTCCCCCGAATGCCCATCAGCCCGATAGAGACGCTCGAATCGTTGGAACAACTGCGCGTTTTGTGGCACGGCGAGCGCATTGCCGTGCACGTCACGCAGCTCACGCCAGGCCTTGGTGTGGACACGCCGGCCGACTTGGAAAGGGTGCGTGCCCTGTGTTTGCAGGCGGCATGAATACAGCCTTTGAATGGGGTTTGGGATCCAGCGAAAAAGGCGCGCCAAAGCGTCAACCAGATGCACAGAGTGCGTGCTATTCTCAAAATTAAACGGCCAATATGCTGCTTTCAAAGCGCCGCTGAACGGCCCTGCGACGCACCAAAAAAATAACGAGGACAAGCCATGAGAATGATTTTGTTGGGGGCCCCCGGTGCCGGCAAAGGCACACAAGCAGCCTTCATTTGCAAGAAGTTCGGGATCCCTCAAATTTCCACCGGCGATATGCTGCGCGCTGCCGTGAAAGCTGGCTCACCGATGGGTGTGGCCGCCAAAAAAGTGATGGACTCCGGTGCCCTGGTGGGCGACGACATCATCATTGGTTTGGTCAAAGAACGAATCACCCAAACCGACTGCGCAAACGGATTTTTGTTTGACGGTTTCCCTCGCACCATTCCGCAGGCCGATGCAATGAAGGCCGCTGGCGTGAAGCTCGATCTGGTATTGGAAATTGACGTACCCGACGCCGCCATCATCGATCGCATGAGCGGTCGCCGCGTTCACATTGCCTCAGGCCGCACTTACCACGTTCGCTTCAATGCGCCCAAAGTGGAAGGCAAAGACGACCTGACTGGCGAAGACCTGATCCAACGCGAAGACGACAAAGAAGAAACCGTGCGCAAACGGCTGGATGTGTACCAAAGTCAAACCCGTCCGCTGGTGGCTTATTACTCTGACTGGTCGAAAACGGGCGATGCCCAAGCCCCGGTCTACAAAAAAATCAGCGGCACTGGCAGCGTAGATGAGATCACCCAGCGCGCACTGGCTGCCTTGGGCTGAGGTCACGCCTCTCCAACCCCACCGCGTATTCCACGCCGCTTTCTGAGCGGCTTTTTGTTGTCCGCCTTGTTCTTGTACTCACCCACACAACCGCATTTCACTCAGGAGCCAGACCATGGAGATCGCAGGAAAAGTTTTTATCGTCACCGGAGGCGCATCGGGCCTCGGTGAGGGCACCGTGCGCATGTTGGTGGCAAATGGCGGCAAGGTCATCATTGCCGATTTGCAAGCCGACAAAGGTGCCGCATTGGTGGGCGAACTCGGTGCCGCTCATGCGGCCTTCGTCAAGTGCGATGTCAGCCAAGAGGCTGACGGTCAAACGGTCATTGCTCAAGCCCTTTCGATGGGCAAGTTGATGGGTTTGGTGAACTGCGCCGGCATCGCCGTGGGCACCAAAACCGTCGGCAAAGACGGCGCGCATTCGCTGGCCCAATTCACCAAAGTAGTGACGGTGAATTTGATCGGCAGCTTCAACATGATTCGCCTTGCCGCCGAAGCGATGAGCGCCAACGCCCCCGAGGCCACAGGCGAGCGCGGCGTGCTCATCAGCACCGCCAGCGTGGCGGCCTACGACGGCCAAATTGGCCAAGCGGCTTATTCAGCGTCCAAGGGCGGCGTGGTCGGCATGACGCTGCCCATTGCCCGTGATTTGGCGCGCAACGGCATACGCAACATGACCATTGCGCCGGGCATTTTTGGCACTCCGATGTTGTTTGCCATGCCGCAAGAAATGCAAGACACCTTGGCGGCTGGTGTGCCCTTCCCCAGCCGCTTGGGCAAGCCCGCCGACTACGCCAAACTGGTGCACCAGATCATCACCAACGACATGTTGAACGGCGAAGTGATACGCCTGGACGGGGCAATACGGCTGGCACCGAAGTGAAAACACCAGCCTGAAACGCAAATGAAAAAACCGGCTTCAGAAG
>JANPNT010000682.1:0-10511 GCA_031427655.1 Burkholderiales bacterium | reverse complement strand
GCACCGCAGCCCGAGCGGCTGCGCGCGACGATGGACCTGCAAGCGCAGATTTCGGCGTTGACCGGCCAGGTGGATCACCTCGGCAAAACGCTGATGGGCTGGGCGCAGGGGTCGCAGGATTTGAGTCGACAACAGCGCCAGCAGATGCTCGACCTGGCGGTGCTGATCGAGCCGATCGCGCCGGCGTTGGCGGTCATCCAGCAACAGCAGCAGGCGCAGGACGCGCGCTTGGCGAAGATCGAGGCAGCGATGAACCGGGTGACGGTCGCCCTGCCCTCACTTCGTCAAGCCAAGGACGGCCAGCGGCCGGTCCAGCCGAGATTGGCCAGCAGGGAGGACCTGGAGGCGCTGCCCTTGCAGGTTTGGGAAGCGAAGCCGGGGATGTTCGGCAAGCCCTGAGCGCAGACCACAGGAAGAAGATCGATGCGTGGCGGCGCCAGGCCGCGGCGCTGGGTGCCCCGACGTACCGCGTGAGCCTCATCGGTCGCACCGGCCAGGCTGAGGGCAAGCGGATCAATCTGGGAAAGCCACGCGATGAAGGCGATGCCGAGCACTTTTACGACGCGGACGCGGTAGAGGCGCTGATTCCGCAGCTGCGCCGGCGCAACGCCCTCGGCTTCGATGTGTACGTCACTCCGATCGACAAGGCGCATCACTACATCGTCATCGACGACATGAAGCCGGGCGCTTTGCAGCTCCTGTCCGGCCTGGGCCACGCGCCCTGCCTCGTGCAGTCGAGCAGCAAGGACAACGAGCAGGCCGTGCTCAAAGTGCCTCGGATCGAGCGCCAGGATGAGCAGGCGTTGGCCAACAAGGCTGTCCAACAGCTCAACATGGCGCATGGAGACCCCAGGTTCAGCGGCGTCGTCCACCCCTTCCGGATGGCTGGTTTTAGCAACAAAAAGCCTGGCCGGGAGAGCGCGTTCACGCGGATTCTCGAGGCTGGCCACCGCATTTGCCACAAGGCCGCCGACCTCCTGCATCAGCTTCGCCAGGCCGCCGATGATCTTGTCGAGCGTGCCCGCAGGAAACGCCACCAGGAGCAGATCGACGCCGACGCTGCCCGCCAGGCGCAGCGCAGCCCGGATCGGTTCGAGGTCGAGTTTGAGCGTGGCGACGATCCAGAGCGGGGGTTCCGGCGTGCAGCTGCTGGGGTTCGCGCCTGGGTGCGCATGCGTGGCTTGACCGATGACGCCAGCCGAGTGGACTTCCGTGCCGCTATGGCCATGCTGGGTGCTGGCTGGTCTGAATCTCAGGTGCGATCCGGGATGATCTCCGGGTCAGATGACCTGGCCGCGCGGCACACCGACCCTGACGATTACGTGCGGCGCACCGTCAGCAAGGCCAGCATCGAGCTGTCAACAAGCGCGAGCGCAGCGAGTGCGCTGCCCCGGCCCCGTGGTGGTCGTTGACTTCTTTCTGACGCGCCGGCGGGCGCGGCGGGGAGTGTGGGGTTCCTTAGCGCCAGGGTGGCCGGGTTGCGTGCTTTGCCTCCCAGCCTTGCGTGTTGTATCCCGGATTATCCGCAGTCAGGATAATTGCTCATATACTCATCGCATCAAAAGCTCATTTGAGGGCGTGAATCGATGAAGCTTATTGCGCTGATGAACGAAAAAGGGGGCTCTGGTAAGAGCACCCTTGCGACGAATCTGGCTACGGCGCTCCACAGGCGAGGCAAGCGGGTTGTTCTTGTCGATGCTGATCCCCAAGGAACTGCCCGTGATTGGCGGGCAGCTTCGCCAGAGGGCGCGGATTTGCCGCCGGTGGTTGCTTTGGATCGTCCGCAGCTGCTTGCTTCGATCTCGACTTTGGCGGCCGATTTTGTCGTGATCGATACGCCAGCTAAGGCGGAGGCCATGGCCGCCGGCGTGGTGAGGGTCGCCAACCTGGCTCTTATCGTGATCCAGCCGTCCGGTGCCGACGTCTGGGCTTCTGCGGCAACTGTGAAGTTGGTTCGGCAGAAGTTGGATGTCGGTGGGCAGATCGATGCCGCGTTTCTCGTGAACCGCACGAGTGGCATCACGAAGCTGTCCAAGTTGATCAAGGGTGGCGAGTGGAACGAGTACGGCATCGATCAGCTGGACGCCACGCTTGGCAACCGCGTTTCTTTTGCTCAGGCCCTCACGGATGGCGTGAGCGTCTACGACCTGCACGACGCTGCGGCGAAAGCCGAGGTCGATGCCGTGATTACCGAGTTGGAGGCTGCGAGATGGCTTTGAAGAGCAAACCACTTGAGGACGTGCGTGCTGACGTGCCGGTGCACGAGGTTTCGCGCGAGGACCTGGTCCGCGTCAATTTCTTAGTCCCTGCCAGCGTGCGTAAGGCGTGGAAGGGCGCTGCGCTGAGGGAGGACAAGACTCTGACCGAGCTCATCACCGAGGCGATGCAAGCTCGCTTGGCTCAAGTGAAGCAATGAGTATATGAAGAAATGAATAAATACATCACCGATTCGCCTGAGCGCTTGGTTGCGCTGTGTCTTGCCGTTCTCGGCGGTCCCGCCGGCCTGACCTTGCCAGAGCGCCGTTTGGCCAAAGGCGTTGATGTCGAGAGTGTTCCGCTGTCCGTGGTCGCAAGTACACGCGAGGCCATCGCCTGCGGCGAAGATCCTCTTGGCGATCTGTTCGGCCGCGTTCGCAGCGCTGACGAGCGGCGCTCAAGCGGCGCTGTCTACACGCCTCATCCCATCGTCACATCGATGATGACCTGGCTGCTGGATCAGGGCTGTGTCGACCGCATCGTGGACCCGGGGGCCGGGTCTGGTCGGTTCATCGTTGCGGCGGGTAAAGCATTCCCGGCAGCTCAGCTGGTCGCGGTGGAGATGGATCCATTGGCCGCACTGATGCTGCGCGCAAACTTGAGTGCGCTTGGATGGGCTGGGCGGACCACGATCCTGGTCAAGGACTACCGCGACGTGAAGCTGCCGAAGATCGCAGGCCGCACCGCGTTCATCGGCAACCCGCCCTACGTGCGTCACCACGACATTTCTGAGGCATGGAAGGGCTGGTATGCCAATGGTTTTGCGGGGTTTGGCATTAAAGCCAGTGCCTTGGCAGGCTTGCACCTGCACTTCTTTCTCCAGACCCGCCTTCTGGCTCGTGCTGGGGATGTGGGCGCCTTCATCACGTCCAGCGAGTGGATGGACGTCAATTACGGTTCCGCACTCCGCCGACTCCTGCTGTCCGAGCTTGGAGGCCTGTCCTTGCATGTGCTTGAGCCGTCGATTGAAGCCTTCCCAGGCACGGCCACGACTGCAGCGATCACATGCTTCCGAGTTGGCGAAACGACGGCGCCTGTCCTTGTGCGCTCGGTCGATCAAATGGATGCGCTCAACGGCTTGACGGCCGGCATCGAGGTGTCTCGTGAGCGGCTGAGCAGCGAGCGGCGTTGGTCAATGATCGTCCGCCCAACAAAGCTCAGCAGCGATGGCGACCTCGAGCTCGGTGAGCTGTTCCGCGTCCATCGCGGCCAGGTCACCGGGGCGAATGAAATCTGGATCGCGGGGGACCATGCAGCCGGCCTGCCTGATCGCGTGAAGATTGCATCGATCACCAAAGCCAAGGACTTGATCAAGGCTGGTGCTGTTCTGAAGTCTGCCGCCGAGCTGCGGCGCGTCATCGACCTGCCGGCCGAACTGGATGGCTTCACGCCCGCTGAAAAGCGGAAGGTCTCTGATTTTTTGAAGTGGGCGAAAACGCAGGGCGCTGATCAGTCCTACATCGCACAGCACCGCCGCGCCTGGTGGTCTGTTGGTCTTCGTGCGCCTGCGCCGATCCTGGTTACGTACATGGGCAGGAGACCACCTCAGTTCACGCTGAACGAGGTGGGCGCTCGGCACATCAACGTGGCGCACGGTTTGTACCCCCGTGCAGATCTGTCGCCAGCCCAGATGGCCAGCCTGGTGGCCTGGCTCAACGTGAACATCCAGACGGGCAGCGGCAGGACATACGCCGGCGGCCTGACCAAGTTCGAGCCCAAGGAGATCGAGCGCCTCCGGATCCCTCGCATGGAGGGCATGGCCGCATGAAGATGCCGATCAAATGGACCGATGAGCAGCTTTCCCTTGATGCAAAGACTGCTGAGGGTCTGTTCAGAACAGGGCGCTTGGACATCACGGATGCCTGGGCTGCTCACTACAAAGAAGCACGAGCAAAGTTCGAGCTGCTGTTCGCAAAGCTTGGTGATCTTCATCCGGACAAGGTCACCGAAGAGGCGTTGGCTGTCGTCTATGGGGAAAAGCTGGGCGAGCAGTTGCGCTACTTGGCTGGCCCTCCCATCTCTGACGATGACCTCAAGGTCATCGCCGATGTCACCTCTCTCGCACCCAATGTTCTTGCAAGAAGCCCAGCCAAGGTCAAGAAGGTCTTTGCTGTGCTGGAGAAAGTCATCGATCCTCATCGATTTCCTTGGGTGAGCGAGAAGGTTGCGCCTACTGCCGCGCAGCGCGAAGCTGCTCTGTTGGCGTCGGCTGTTTTGTTGGCTGCCCAGCGCATCGCGACCGAGCGTCGTTCTGATGGCAAATCTGAGCAAGAGCAGAAGGTCAAAGACTATCTACTCACGCTGGGCTTTGTCGAGGTGCCTACGGAGACCATCACGACCATCGTCAAAGGTCCTGGGCCCAATCAGTTTTGTGCCGAGTGCAAGCTCAGCGAACGAAAGGCCGATGTTGTCGTTCGTCTGCACGACACGCGTCTGATGCCCATCGAGTGCAAGGTCAGCAACAGCGCAACGAACTCGGTCAAGCGCTTGAACAACGATGCCGCGGTCAAAGCAAAGTTTTGGGTCGGAAAGTTTGGGTCTGACCAGGTTGTGCCTGCTGCCATGCTGGCCGGGGTTTTCAAGGTGCTGAACTTGAAGCAGGCGCAAGGCAGCCAGCTGGATCATGAAGGCAAGTTGTCGTTGTTCTGGTCGCACGATCTCGACAAGCTTGGTGAGTTCATCGCGTCCACCAAAGACTGACCCAGTGACCCGAAAACGGTCCCTTATGGGACGATTCGAGCACCCTTGATCCGTAACCGCTTTTGAGTCCCGAAACCGTGTCCCGCAAACCTGCCCCTGTCGCTGGCCGCTTGGTCGGGTACGCACGCGTTTCGACGCAGGACCAGACCACCGCGCTGCAGCTTGATGCGCTGAAGGCTGCAGGGTGCGCTGAGACCCACCAGGACCGCGTGAGCGGGTCTGTTGTGCGACGCCCAGGCCTGGACGCCGCACTGGCCAGCTTGGGGCCTGGCGACGTCCTGGTGGTCTGGAAGTTGGATCGTCTGGGCCGCAGCCTGGCGCACCTGGTCGAGCTGATCAGCGAGCTGCAGGGCAGGGGAGTCGGGTTCCTTTCGCTGTCGGATGCGATCGACACCACGAGCCCTGGCGGCCGCCTCGTGTTCCACCTGATGGCTTCGCTGGCGGAGTTCGAGCGCAGCCTGATCTGTGAACGCACGCGGGCCGGCATGGCGGCCGCCCGTGCTCGCGGCTCGATGGTGGGCCGGCGTCGTGCTCTGACGCCGGCGCAGCTCGATCATGCCCGGCTGTTGATTTCTGGGGGCGAGAGCCCTTCCGTGGTGGCTCGATCGCTGGGTTGCGGCCGATCCACCCTCTACCGGGCGCTTGCGCCCAATAAGACGGCCCCGGCAGGTGTTGGAGCACCTGGCAGGGCCTGACCACAACCGAAGAAGGAACCTTCGACCATGGCTGACAAGATTTTGCAGGATCAACCTGTTGCACCACCGTCCCCGCCTGCAAGGCCGGCGCGGATCGACATCGCGGCAGCGTTCTCGACGACGCCCAAACCGCTGGACTTTGTCCTGCCTGGCATGCTGGCTGGAACCGTTGGCGCCTTGGTCTCGCCTGGTGGTGCTGGCAAGTCGATGATGGCCCTTCAGCTCGCGACGCTTGTCGCCGGCGGTGCTGACCTCGCCGGGTTCGATGCTGAGATTCCGCATGGGCGCGTGGTGATCCTTGCCGCCGAGGACCCCGCCGAAGCGCTGGAGCACCGCTTGCACGCCCTTGGTGGCCACCTGGACGCGTCTCAGCGCGAGCTTGTGGCCGAGAGCGTGGACATCCTGCCGCTCCTTGGCTACGGCTTCGACGTGACGACGCCTGAGTGGTTCGAGTGGATGCTTGAGAAGGCCCGAGGCACGCGGCTGCTGATCGTTGACACGCTTCGTCGCATTCACACCTTGGACGAAAACGATTCAGGGCACATGGCTGGGCTTCTTGCCCAGCTCGAGCGCATCGTGCATCTCACGGGCTGCACGATCCTGTTCCTTCATCACAGTTCGAAGGCCGCAGCGATGCAGGGTCAGGGCGACGTGCAGCAGGCCAGCCGCGGCAGCTCGGTGCTCGTCGACAACATCAGGTGGCAGAGCTACATGGCCGCGATGAACCGCGACGAGGCCACGAAGTACGGCGTTGATGAAGATCGTCGCGGATTCTTCGTGCGCTGGGGGGTCAGCAAGCAAAACTATGGCAAGCCCATCTCTGAGTGCTGGTTGCAGCGCCATGAGGGGGGTGTGCTGCTGCCTGCATCGCTCAGCGAGCCTCGTCGCCGGAAAGCAGGGGTTCGCGGTGAAGCCTGAAGAACTCGATGAGCCTCTGTACGAGCTGACCCATGCCCGGCACGACCCAGCTCACTGTCTGGCCCCTGGCCTTTTCCGGTCCCTGAAGAAAGGCGATCGCAAGAAGCTGAAGCTGGACGTGGTCTATGAGTACGGATCGGGCACCAGGCTGGAGTTTTCGGGGCCTGAGCCGCTGGGCGGCGACGATCTTCGCGTGCTTCAAGGGCTTGTTGCCATGGCAGGTCCTCAGGGGTTGCTGCTGTCGCCAGATCCCCAGACCGACGCCGGTAAGCAACTCCGGCTGTTCCTCGAGCCCAAATGGGAAGCCGTTCAAGCCAACGCCATGGTGGTCAAAGGTTCCTATCGGAAGCTTGCCGCGCAGATCGGCTACCTCAACGTCGACGATTCCAGGCCAATCCGAGAGTGCATCGAGCGGCTCTGGAAGGTGTCCATCATCGTGCAGCACAAGGGCAAGCGCTTGGGCTATCGCCTGCTGTCAGAGTACGCCAGCGACGATGTTCAAGGCCGCCTGCATGTTGCCCTGAACCCGCGGATTGCTTCTGCCGTGATCGGCGACTCTCCTCACTCGCGCATCGAGCTCAGCGAGGTGAGGCGCTTGCAGAGCGATCCTGCTCGCCTGATTCATCAGCGCTTGTGTGGGTTCATCGATCCAGGCAAGACGCGCCCTGTGGGCCTCGACACGCTGACTGCCTACGCCTGGCCTGATGAAGCCGTTGGATCAGCGGTGCGCATGCGGCACAAGCGGGCACGGGAGGCGCTGGCCGAGATCGAAGGATGCGGGTGGACGGTGGTTGAAAGCGCCAAGGGCCAGTTCGAGATCTCTCGCCCCTGATGGCCCCACCCTGTTTTCGGTGACGCCCCTGTTATCAGTGACGGAACCCCCCGTTATCGGTGACGGAACCCCCTGTTTTCAGTGACGCGTTTACCTATGAAAACAGGGGTCGATCCATGATCTATCCAAGATCATCCAGAGGAGGCGCTTTCAGCGCCCCTTGAACACACCCGCCGCGCCGCCGGCGCGTCAGAAAAAGCCCTTGCCTGCGAGCAGAGCGAGCGGTCTTCGCGTCTTTGCTTCTCGCTGGGGGGCGCCAGGCTCGATTTTCCAGCCTCTACCGTGGCGCCTGTGGTCGTTCTGAAGCTCTTTCGGGACTTCAGGGTCCCATCTCTTGGTGCGCCACTGTGCCCCGTTGTCCTGGGCCCCCGTTATCAGTGACGGCAAGTGATCTCGGATGTATTCCGATGATCTGTGTCCATTGCGTGGGGGGCGTCCTCCCTCCCCGCATCGATGCGAAAAATTCCGTTCTGAAGCTGTAGCGGCTTTCTATCGTATGTAGTAGTATGTATCATACAACGTACTATCCACTACAGGATTTTGCTATGGCTGCTTTTCGAGTTACCCGCGAAGCGATCTTTGCAGCAGCAGATGCGCGCGCCGCCGTGGGCGAAGCCCCCACCCTTGCTGGTGTTCGTGGTGATGTTGGTGGTGGCAGCTTCACCACGATCAGTGAGGCGATGAAGGAGTGGCGTGCAAAGCGAGCCGAAAAGTCAGCAACTCCGACAGTTATTCGTGAGCCCGCCCCTGATTTTGTTAATGCTCGAATTGAATCATTCGCTGCCGAACTGTGGTCTTCTGTTACTCAAAAGGCTGATGAAAAATTGCAGGTTGAACGGGATGCAATGTCCCAGGCTCGCGATGATCTCGAAAATCAAAAGCGGGAGGCAGCAGAATTGGCAGATCAGATGGAAGCTGATTTGCAAGTTGCGCGTGATCAAAATGAGATCAATACCGCTGAAATTGATAAACTCCGCGCCCAGATCGAGAGTATTTCTCAGGATTTTAATAAAGAGATTGCAGCGCGTTCTTTGTCTGAATCTCGTGCAAATACTTCTGAGGCTGCTCTGGTCGAATCTCATGCAGCGCTTGAAACTGCCAAAGCTGCGGTTGATCGAGCAGTTTCTGATCTTGCCGCTGAGCGCCAGGCCCGTACTCAAGCCGAGATTGATGCCCGTGCCAAGGCCAGTGAAGTCGGAACTCTTGAGGGACGCTTGTCGGCTGAGCGTGAGCGGACCGGAGATCTCAGCGCTCGCTTGTCCGATGTGGAGGCCAGCCACCGTGAAGCATCAACCGCTGCTGTTCGCAGTCAGGTCGAGGCTGCATCGGCTGTTGCTGAGGCGGTGCGTTTGCGATCTGAGCTCGAGGCCTTCCGTGCCGAAACGAAGGCCGAGGTGGCGTCCGCCGCTGAGGAGGTCGGTCGTTTGCGATCTGAGCTCGAGGCCTCTCGCGTCGAAGCCAAGATTGCTGGTGAAGCTGCAGCAGAGCTGCGCGGCAAGCTTTCTGCACTGGTGGAAGCCAAAAACAAACCGGTCGAGTGAGCCAAAAGCGCCCCACATCGCGGTCAAACAACTGTATGCTCGAACAGTTGTTTGAAGTCTTGGAGTGCAAGGGCTAACCTGCGCTTCGCTTGGTTATCTTCCTTGCCGGGGTTTCACCCCTGGACCCCGCTTTCTCACTTCGTTCGTTCGCCATGCCGCTGCCCACTGATGCCCCTGTGACTGCCGACCGTGCTGCCCGTCGTGGCCCGGTTCCGTTGTCCGCTGCAGACAAGCGTGTGCATTGCGTCAGCGTCCGCCTGAACGCTCGTGAGCTTGCTCATCTCGACCTTCAGCGGAGTCGATTCCAGCGCGGTGAATGGCTGCGCATGGCTGCGCTCGATCAGCTTCCACCGACCGTGCCAGAGGCCAATGTGCAGGCCTGGGCCGAGCTGGCGCGGTTGGCTGCAAACCTCAATCAAGCCCAAGCGTCCATCAATCGAGGCGTTTCTGATGGCCACCAAGTCGAGCTGCTGGAAGATCTTCGTGCCGCCGTGGACACTCTTCGGCGGGCACTCGTTGGGGTGCAGTCATGAAGGGGATGACGAAGATTCTCAGGGGGTACACCTTCAAGAGTGTCCTGATTTATTGTGAAGGTCGTGGTGAAAAAGGCGATGCTCCAGAAGGCAGACTGATCGGTGGGAATATGACTGGCCGCACTGTCCGTGAGCTGTTGGACGAGTTCCTGGCGGTGCGTCGGCTGCGGCCGGATATTGAAAAAACCACTTGGCATAACTCGCTGAGGCTCCCACCTGGCGACACGTTGAGTGACGAAAACTGGAGCGTTGTCGTTGAGGATTACATGCACCGCATGGGTTTCTCACCTGCCCATCCATACTGTTTTTGGTCCCATGACGACGAGGCTGCGGTCCACATCATTGCGTCGAGAATTGGTTTCGACGGAAGTGTTTATCTCGGTCAAAACGAAAATCTCGCTTCGACCAGGCACATTCAAGATCTCGAGCGCGCACATGGTCTCCGTCTGACGAAGGGCCCTGAGTACATCGATCCCAATGCCGAGCCCGAGGCGCTTCGACCGGTGCCGCGCGAACGTGCGGCGTTGAGGAAATCCGAGATCGACCAAGCCGTGCGCACCGGCCAGGAGCCGCCAAAAGCTCGCCTTCAGCGGCTGATCGACGCAGCTGTGACTGATGCACCCAGCGTGGTCGAGCTGGCCGAGCGGCTGGAGTCGGAAGGGGTTTTGGTCCGGGCGAACCTCGCCTCGACCGGCACATTCAATGGGTTTGGCTTCGAGCTGGTCGGCGTCTTCTTCAAGGGTTCCGAGCTTGGCAAGGGGTATGCGTGGAAGGGCCTGCAGGCCAAAGGAGTGACGTATGAGCAAGCTCGCGACCGTGCAGGCCTTGAGCGATTCAGCACCGCAGCCCGAGCGGCTGCGCGCGACGATGGACCTGCAAGCGCAGATTTCGGCGTTGACCGGCCAGGTGGATCACCTCGGCAAAACCTACGCGGTGGTGGGCCTGGGCGCTGCGGCCTACTCGCCGGCCAAGTACGGCATCCTGACCGAGCTGCTGCCGCCGTCGCAACTCGTCAAGGGCAACGGCTGGATCGAGG
>JANPNT010000681.1:0-6182 GCA_031427655.1 Burkholderiales bacterium | reverse complement strand
AAACATGGCCAGCACATGCCACTCCAACACCAAGGCCGCGCTCTTGAACGGATGGCTGCACTGCGCCATGGCAATTGGCGTGGCCGCCATCAGCAGGTTCATCACGCCGTAGCCCAATGAGCATCCAATGACAGCGACGATGAACACAGGCTGGCGTGCGATCTCGCTCAGCGGGCGGCCCGGGTTCGCTGCGCTGGGCAAAGGCAGTGGCGGAAATTTAATGAAGCTCATCACCGCAAACGACATCAGTGCCACCGCGGCCAGCGCCGCGTAGGCCCCGGCAAACGGCACGTTCAAGCTGTCGCGCGTGGCCGACGCCAAATTCGGCCCCACCACCGCGCCGATGATGCCGCCGGCCAGCACCCAAGAAATGGCGCGCTCTTTGAAGGTGGGCGTCACCAACTCGGTGGCCGCAAAGCGGTACAGCCCTGCGTTGGCGTTGTAGTAGCCAGCGATCACCGTGCCCATCACCAGCAGCCAAAAATTGCGGGTTGCCGCCGCGTAAGCACACAACGCGGTGGAGGCCACCGCCACCAACAAGCCCGCTTGAAACGTGCGCTGACGGCCCCAGGCGCGCTGGTGTTTGGCCACCAACGCGGTACAAAGCGCGCCGCCCGCCACAAAGCCGGTGATGGGCAAAGTGGCCATCCACGCGCTGGGTGCCAAGTTCAAACCGACCAAGCCGTTGATGGCGATGAAGGTGACGTTGTTGATGAGGAAGAAACCCTGACACAGGGTCAACAAGACCAGGGAGAAGTTCATGCGGTTGAGTGTGCTGCAGTTCAGACGGCGGCTGACAAACTCAGTGCCGCCAGAACCGCCAGCGGGGCGGTGTCGGCGCGCAACACGCGCGGCCCGAGTGAGGTGGCGATGAAGCCGTGCTGGCCCGCCAACGCTTCCTCCGCTTCGGTCAAACCGCCTTCGGGGCCGCTTAGAAAGCGCGCCTCGGTTGCGGCGGCCAGTTGCGTTTGGACGGCTTGCCAAGGCTGGGCGTCACGCAGACTCAGGACGCAGCGGATCTCGGTTTCGGCGACAGGTGCCAGTGATTTCAACCACTCCGACAGGTTCATCACGTCGCCAATCTGCGGCACTTGTGTGCGCCCACTCTGCTCACATGCCGCCACCGCGACGCCTTGCCAGTGCAACACCTTTTTCTGTGCACGCTCGCCGGTCAAACGCAGCACCGAGCGATCGGACATCAGCGGATGGATCGCGGCCACGCCCAACTCGGTGGCTTTTTCCACGAGACCGTCCATGCGGTCGTTGGCGGGCATCACCACGGCCAAGCTCACGCGCAGCCGCATTTCACGCTGCGTCGTTTGATGCGCCAGCACATTCACCTCCACCTCGCTGCGGCCCATGCGCAGCACTTCGGCCTGCCACTGCCCACCCTGCCCGTTGAACAAGGTGATGGTCGCGCCCGGTTGCAAACGCAGCACTTGAACATGGCGCGCCGCACTGGCGGGCAAGCTCAATTGCTGATCGGCTTGCAAAGGCAGGTCAACGTGAAATCTGGGACTCATGAGCGATGTTCCTCAGCGCCGCGCTCGAGGCCGAAACCAACGGCCCCACTGCACCACGATTTCTTTGCGCATGCGCCGGGCAGCGCGCCACACACTCAGTTTTTCCAGCGCGGCGCGCAAGCGCGCCTTGGTTGCGTGCCACCACGCCAAACCGGCAGTGAACCAAGCGAATTGGCGCAGCTGCGGTTCAGTCAAAACAAACAACCGACCGGCCAGCGCCGTGCTTATCAGCTTGGCGAGGACGATCACCGCAATGCCCAATGTGGTGCGGCCCTGATGGATCAGCCACAAAGCGAGCAATTTAACGGGGAAGAGGGTGAGCACCGGCACCAAGAAAACCGCCAAGGCGGCGTAAGGAGGCAGTGTTCGGATGCACGCCTCAAGACGCGCCAAAGGCGGCCACTGCGCCCATCGCGCCAGCCACCGAGACAGCGGCCGCCAGCCCCATTCTTCGATCAGCAGCACGAAGGCTGCCAGGCCCAGCAACACAGCGCGCAAACCGCACCACACCCATTTGAACAAAATCATCGATGGATTGTATGAACCCTCGCGCCAGCGTTTTCTGGTTCAGAGTCCGTACAAGGTTTGGCTGGCTCTGGCAGCGGCGGTCAGGCCCTTGCGCTCGCGAATTTGGTTGATAACCTTGGTGGCGACTTGAGTCAGCTCCTCGATCGTGCTGGCTCTGTCCACAGCCAAGGTGAGGGGGAAACCGCGCAATCCCAGTTCGCTGGAAATCAGTTGTGTCAGTGCAGCGGTGAATTCGGCATAGCCCAAGGCTGCACGCGGGGCTGCGGGCGCTTCGTTCGCCACGGCTGCTGTTGTCGACCGTTTGACGCCCACCGCCGCCGGTTCAATCAAGCCCAAGGCTTGCAAGGAATCGAAATCGGCTGCGCTCACGCCCTTGACGTGTTGCAGCAAACTGTCGTCGTGTTTGCTGCCGTCGATCAGCAGCAGCAAGTTGCGCTGCGCCCTGTCATTGACAAGTCGGCGCGCCTGAATTTCGGAGCGCCCGGCGTCGGTTTTCGTCCAGATCACTTTGATGTTTCCGCAAGAAGCCACAAGTTGGCTGAAGTTGATGCCCCGTCACTTCAAGGCAAGTTCCGCATCAGTATGAACTTTGGGTCCTTCGCCTAAACGAAGAAAAGCCATGCGCGGGCATCCCTTTTCCTGGTTTTTGGCTCGGCGTTTGCGATGGCAATCAAGCTTTGTCGCGCAATTCGCGCCGCAGAATTTTGCCCACTGGCGACTTCGGCAAGTCGGTGCGGAACTCGATCACCTTGGGGCGCTTGTAGCCGGTCAGTTGCGTTTCGCAGTACGCCCGAACATGCGCTTCGGTGACGCTTTGATCGCTGCGCACAATCACCAACTTCACTGCTTCACCCGCCTTGGCGTCGGCAATGCCGATGGCCGCGCATTCCAAGATTCCCGGCATCTGCGTGACCACGTCTTCCACTTCGTTGGGGTAGACATTGAAGCCGCTGACCAAGATCATGTCCTTCTTGCGGTCGACAATTTTGAACGCGCCGTTGGCATCGACTGTGCCGATGTCGCCGGTGCGGAAGAAGCCGTCGGCGGTCATGACTTTGGCGGTTTCATCGGGCCGCTGCCAGTAGCCGGCCATCACCTGTGGGCCACGAATGGCGATCTCGCCGGGCGTGCCCAGAGGCACTTCGTTGCCGTCGTCGTCGAGCAGCGTCAGCTCGGTGTTGGGCATGGGGTAGCCGATGTTGCCGCTGAAGTTGGCGTTGTCCACCACGTTGCAGGTGGCGGACGGACTGGTCTCAGACAAGCCGTAACCCTCGACGATGCCGCAGCCGGTTTTATCAAACCACAGTTTGGCTGTGGCACTTTGCACCGCCATGCCGCCGCCCACCGAAATCACCAAACTGCGCCAGTTCACTGTGTCGAATTCGGGGTGATGGGCCATGGCGTTGAACAGCGTGTTCACGGCCGGGAAGCTGTGGAACTTTTGGCCCTTCAACTCTTTGAACATGGCCGGCAAATCGCGCGGGTTGGCCACCAAAATATTGCAGCCGCCCATTCGCATCACCAACATCATGTTCGAGTTGAAACCGAAGATGTGATACAGCGGCAAGGCGCAAATGGTGACGATTTGCTCGCCCGCCGGAATCTTTTTCAGCGCAGGCTGGTACCAAGCTTCGCACTGCAACACGTTGGCCACCAGCTGGCGATGCAACAGCACCGCGCCCTTGCTCACGCCGGTGGTTCCGCCGGTGTACTGCAGCACCGCAATGTCGTCCAAACCCACATTCGCTGGCTTGAAACTTTTGCCTCGACCTTGCGCCACAGCGTCAGAGAAACGCACCGCGCCGGGCAGCTCAAACGCTGGTACCAATTTTTTGACGTTGCGCACCACGTAGTTGACGAGCAGGCTTTTCGGGAAGCCCAGCATGTCGCCCAGTGCGGTGATGATGATCTTTTTGGTGGGCACCGCCGCTATCACTTTTTGCAACACCGACGCAAAGTTTTCCACAATGATGATGGCTTTGGAGCCCGAGTCTTTCAACTGGTGCTCCAGCTCACGCGGCGTGTACAACGGGTTCACGTTCACCACCACATAGCCGGCACGCAAAATCGCCGCCACGGCCACAGGATACTGAGGCACGTTGGGCATCATGATCGCCACGCGGTCGCCTTTGTCCAAGCCCAGCGTTTGCAAATAGGCCGCAAACGCACTCGATAAATCGGCCACCTCGCCGTAAGTGATGACCTTGCCCATGAAGCGATAAGCAGGCAGCTCGCGGTACTTCTTGAAGCTTTCTTCCATCAATGAGACGAGCGACGAATACTGCTCGACATCAATGTTTGCTGGCACTTCTTTGGGGTAGTGCTTCAGCCAAGTTTTTTCCATGAGGAGCTCCGGGATCGTTGTGCAACCGGCGCTGGCCGGACTTGCAACGATTCTGACGGACGCCTGACACAGAAAGAATCGGGGAATTCGATAGCGCAAACTTGTTTTGCCCCATCGATTCGCGCCATGAAAAAGAGCCCGCGGTGGCGGGCTCTCGCGGGCTCGTTAAAGAGTTTTTGGCCTGGTCTACTCGACCGCTTTCACCATGTCCTCGATCACCTTCTTCGCGTCGCCGAACACCATCATGGTTTTGTCCATGTAGAAAAGCTCGTTGTCCAAACCGGCGTAGCCCGCCGCCATCGAGCGCTTGTTGACGATGATGGTTTTGGCTTTGTAGGCTTCCAGAATCGGCATGCCGTAAATGGCGCTGCCTTTGGTGTGCGCTGCGGGGTTGACCACGTCGTTGGCACCCAAGATGATGGCCACATCGGCCTGGCCGAATTCGCCGTTGATGTCTTCCATCTCGAACACTTGGTCGTAGGGCACTTCGGCCTCGGCCAGCAGCACGTTCATGTGGCCGGGCATGCGGCCCGCCACCGGGTGGATGGCGTATTTCACGGTGATGCCTTTGGCCGTGAGCTTCAGTGCGAGTTCTTTCACCGCGTGTTGAGCGCGCGCCACCGCCAAGCCGTAACCCGGCACGATGATGACGGTCTCGGCATTGCCCAGCACAAAGGCGGCGTCGTCGGCGCTGCCGCTTTTGACCGGCCGCGCCTCGGTTTTGCCGCCAGTAGCGGTGGTGGCCTCGCCGCCAAAGCCGCCCAAAATAACGTTGAAGAAAGAGCGGTTCATGGCCTTGCACATGATGTAGCTCAAGATGGCACCTGACGAACCCACCAGCGAGCCCGCCACGATCAACATCGCGTTGTTCAAGCTGAAGCCAATGCCCGCCGCGGCCCAGCCCGAGTAGCTGTTCAGCATGGACACCACCACCGGCATGTCGGCCCCGCCAATCGGAATGATGATGAGCACGCCCATCACAAAGGCAAGCGCCAGCATCGCAAAAAATGCCGTCCAGTTGCCGGTGAAGGTGAACACCAACCCCAAGCCCAGCATGACCAAACCGAGCACCAAATTCAACTTGTGCTGACCGGCAAACTGCACTGGTGCGCCTTGGAACAAACGGAATTTGTACTTGCCGCTGAGCTTGCCGAAAGCAATCACCGAGCCGCTGAAAGTAATGGCACCGATGGCTGCGCCGAGGAACAGCTCAAGCCGGTTGCCCGACGGAATGGCGATGCCCTTGGCCACGATGCCAAACGCATAAGGCTCAGCCACTGCGGCCACCGCAATGAACACCGCCGCCAAGCCAATCATGCTGTGCATGAAGGCCACCAGCTCGGGCATCTTGGTCATTTCAACGCGCTTGGCCATCAGCGTGCCGACCGATCCGCCGACCACCAGCGCGCCGATCACATACGCCAAGCCGCCTGTTCCAGATTGAAGGCCGGACTGGCTGCCCAAGCGCACGATCAGCGCAGCGGTGGTGACCACGGCAATGCCCATGCCCACCATGCCAAACAAATTGCCGCGTATCGAAGTGGTTGGGTGGCTCAAGCCCTTCAGCGCTTGGATGAAGCAAACGCTGGCAACCAGGTAGAGCAAGGTGACTAAGTTGAGGCTCATTGCTTTGCTCCAGCCACGGAGGCTGCATCGGTTGCGTTCACGGCCACAACTTTTTTCTCCTTCTTCTTGAACATTTCGAGCATCCGACGCGTCACCAAAAACCCGCCAAACACGTTCACCGCCGCCAGCGCCACCGCCAGCACGCCCATGGTTTGACCGAG
>JANPNT010000680.1:0-1765 GCA_031427655.1 Burkholderiales bacterium | reverse complement strand
CGGTGCGCTGGAACCTGGTCGCGCAGCTGGCGCCGGGCATCGTGCTGGGCGGCTTGCTGGCCGGCGCCGGCGTGTTTTCGGTGCTCAAGGGCACGGCGCTGGCGCTCAGTTTTGGGCCGCTGCCTGATCGACTACAGCCACCGCCGAGGTGTTTCCAAGAAGCGTGCTGCCATCGAATACAGCGAAAGTGTTGGCCGCAAACGCACCGTCCAACACCGTCAAACTGGCCGTGAAGCCAGTGTCAACAGTGAAGGTGAAAAACAACTTTTCGAAAGAGTTGTTCGCAATGTCTGCCCACACGCTGGTGCCCACGGCGTTGCGGTCAACATCAAAAGTGTTCCAGCCGAAGCCTGCAATCAGGCCGATGTCTTTGGCATGCGACGGCAGCGCAACACAGGCGCTGGCGAACACGGCCAGCGACACGATCAAATGGGTTTTGCGCAACATGGTGGGTCTCCAAGAATGATTGACAAGCGATCTCGTTAGCCGATACAGAACTGTCAGCGTTCGATATGACGAGGGCGTGAAAACTGGCATGCGAAAACCAACGCTTACAGGACTGCCGCTGGGACTTGCGGGCTTGTCAGTGGCGCGTCAATCTGAACCTCGCGCAGATGGGCGTGAAGAAAGAAGTGCGTCGACCACGACCCTTGGGGGGCTTGAATCTCCAACCCATCAACTCCACGCCCAAAGGCGCAGTGCTCAGCCTGACCCGCAGCATGGCGCGCGAACTCGCTCCGAAAACGCGTGTGAATGCGGTGTCGCCGGGGATCATCGAAACACCGATGACGGTGGGCCTCATTCAAGAGCGCGGCAGCATTTCAATTGAAGAAACCGCGCTGTGCCGCGTCGGTCAGCCCTGTGATGAAGCGCTGGGCTAATTCGAACAACTGCTGCCCGACTTGGGCCGCAACAACTTGTTGAACGACCTGAGCGCTGCACAGGTGCGGGCCAACATTCAGGTGTGCGCCAGATTGACCGATGCCGTCAGCAGCGCCGACCAGGTGTTCAAAGCCTCATCGTGATGCAGCGCGAAGACATGGGTTTCGTCACCATCCGCCTCCATAGTGCCCTGATGCAAGCAGCATTTCGCATCGTCGATTCGGGCCTGGCCAGCGCCGTCGACGTCGACCGCGCCATCCGCGGCGGCCCGGCGCTGCGCTGGTCGGTCGTCGGCCCGTTTGAGACCATCAAACTCAGCTCACCCCACGGCTTGCGCGAATACGTGGCGCGCTGCCAAGGTCTGTACAAGCGCTTGGCGTGCACCCAACATGAGGTGATCGACTGGTCGGGCCGGTGCTGGGAAAAGTAGCGCGTCGCGTCGCGCGGCCTTGCCACACGACCAAATTGCGCAGCGTCAACTGTGGCGTGACCGTCAGAGGATTGCGCTGGCCGCCTGTCGCCGTCGGGATTAACGCGTCACCAAAAGCAGGGCCGACCTGATACTTTTGGCTGCGAGGGCTGTCCATCTGTGAACTTCAGCGACCGACAGCCCTTTGCTTTTGCGCTTTCTTTACCGATAAGGATGAAACTTCCCGAGACCCCACACGCTCTGATTAAGCTTCACAGTCCTATACTGGAATTTCGTTGAAAACATCATCTCCGTCAGGAAGCAGGTCATACATGGGTGCCCTGGCACACCAAGTAGTTGGTGTCAAACTTGCCAGAGGGCAAACGCTCCAAATCCATATCGGTCTTGAACTCCGAGTGTGTTCGGCGTGCTGGCGTGGCGCATCGGCGCGCAGCCGGTGCTGCTGCTGTGGTG
>JANPNT010000679.1:0-1570 GCA_031427655.1 Burkholderiales bacterium | reverse complement strand
GAGCCAATGATCAGCGTGTTGCCGGGCAACTTCTTGTCGGCCGAGTCTTCGCCCTCGGGGCTGTTGTGCAGGTTCAAGTAAAACGGTTGACCCGAGGGTGTGCGCAGCAAAGCCAGCGCTTCACCCCAAGGGTTGCCGTCGCGTTTGCCGCGCGCAAAGTTGTGCCCACTGGCCAAAGCCGCAAATGCCCGCGACGACAACTTCGCATCGCGTGGCCGCCATTGCCAGTTGCCCGGCAGTTGTGCAAACCAAGCCGCATCGGCCACCAGATCCACCGGTGCCATTTGCAAGCTCGACGCTTCACCCACCGCTCCGATGGCTTGTGCCGCACGGCGACCGGCATCGGCCACGCTGTGCTCGCCTTCATTGCCGAATACCACCAAGCTGTAGTGGTACTCGCCCATGCAGAACTGACCGTTGCCCAATTCATTCAAGGCCACGTCCATCTCCGCCACCTGGGTGGCCACCACATCGTCGCTGGCAATCAACTGATCCCGTTGCAGCTCCAGCGCCCGCATGGCGTCGCGGCGCGGCAAGATAGAAAAGCTTTGGGTCTCGATGAACTCGCTGTCCTCAAACAGCAGCGCATTCAAGATGCCAGGCTCCACCGCATCGGCGTATTCCTTGATGTCCACCAAAGCTGCATAGCGCTTAATGTCACCCTGTCGCAGCTCCAGCTTGTCGCCCCCGAACGAAAGCCTGGTGGTCGGCAACGTGCGGTAGAGCGGCCCAGGGTTGGCAGGCACGGCATGCCAGCAGCCGTTGACGAGGTAGCCCAGGAATTCGCAGACCTCGGAGTAAGACCGTCCACGGTGTTCACGGGTACCCAACAAAGTCGGCCCAAAGCCGCGCAGCACGCGCCCTACCAAGGCCGAGCGTTCTTCCATGACGCGCATCGCGTCCGCTTGGGCGTCAGCAATCGCCGCGCGTGATCGCTTGTTGGATTGAAACGCTCGAGTGACGCGTGACACATTCGGGCGGTAGACCAAGGTCAGATAGAGCTCGTTGCTCATCATGCGTTTGTGAGTGGAAGCACCGCCTAAGCCATTCTTTTGCCCATTCCCCATTTCGCCAGTGAGCGTGGCTTGATAGGCCAGCGAGAGATCGCGCGCAAATCCCGGCACCGCTGGGTGTTCCAGCGTGTCGTCCGCCGCCCTGTGTAGTCGGTGCGTCCACACCGCCCACTGCCCGCCCGCCAAGTTGCGCAGCAAGCTGCACAGCGCTTCGTGGCGTTCGGAAATCAAGTGTTCATCGGCGCACTCAAACGGCACGCCGTCGAGCCGCCACACGCGCAAGTAGTCGCCGCCGCGCGTGATGACGTCATGCTCACTGACCAGGGACGAGAAGGGCACAAACCGCGCTAGCGGGTTCTCGGCGCGGGCTTGCGTCCAATGGCGGGGTTTAAAGCCGCTGCGGCCGGGACGGGACGGGCGGAGAGTGAATTCAGGCATGCCAAGCATCGCGGGCTCCTCGGTACAAAGTGGGGGCGTAGCTGCGCGCGCGCCAGAGGCCGCGGTTGAGGTCGTGCAGGCGCAGCTTCAGGGCTACAAACATTTGACGAAACCGCTGG
>JANPNT010000678.1:0-4629 GCA_031427655.1 Burkholderiales bacterium | reverse complement strand
CCCGATGAAGCGCGCGTCGCAGCCGTCGGCGGTGGTGGCGACTTGCCACTCGCCCACCGCGTGCGGCGCGGGTGAGCACACCACCGTGGGGCAGGCGGGCGTCTTCACCATCACCGGCATGGCGGGGTAAACAACCTGCGTCGGTGTGCCCGCCAAGGTGGAGGCCAAGGCCCGCGCTTGCTGCATCAGCGGCATGACGTAGGGCAGCACGTGGCCCACCACTTCGGCGCAGTCGCCGAGCGCGTAAACATGCGCCGCAGAGGTGGCCAAGTGGCGGTTGACCTTCACGCCGCGGTTCACCTCGATGCCGGCCGCATCGGCCAGCTCGGTGCGCGGGCGCAGGCCGATGGCGCTGAGCACCAAGTCGGCTTGAACGTGGCTGTTGTCGGTGAATTCGACGTCAAAACCCGTGGCGGTCTTATTGACTTGGTGCACCGCCAAGTTGAAGCGAAATTGCACGCCTGCAGCTTCGAGTTTTTCACGCAAAAACGCGCTGGCTTCGGCAGGCAGCAAGCGCGACAGCGGTCGGTCGGCCAGGTCAATCACCGTGCTGTGGATGCCGCGGTGCAGCAGGTCGTTCGCGAACTCGCAGCCGATCAAGCCCGCGCCCAAAATGGCCACGGTTTTAACGCCTTCAAGCTGTCGCGCAAAGCGCGCGTAGTCGTCGAGGTCGTTCACAGAAATCACCGCATCGGCACCGTTGCCTGCCAGCGCAATATGCAGCGTGTCCGCCCCCAGTGCCAGCACCACGTCGCGGTAGGCAATGACTTCACATGCGTTCAAGCTCACGGTTTTTGCTGCGGTGTTGAGGCTGTCGACGTGTGTGTCGGCACGCACCACGGCATTCAATTCGGCCGCCATTTTTTCAGCCGGTTTCATCACCAGGGTGGCTGCTGTTTTGTTGCTGGCCAGCGCGTTGGACAACATCGGCTTGGAATAAAAGCCGGCATGGTCGCGGCTCAAAATCGTCAACGGCGTTTGCTTGTCGAGTTTGCGAAATTCGCGCGCCAAGGTGTAGCCGGCCAAGCCGCTGCCGATGATGACAAGGCCTGCGTTTTCGCTGGAAGAAGGCGCTTCTGACATCAGAGCAGCCATCAGATTTCAATCATTTCGAAATCAGCTTTGGACACGCCGCAGTCGGGGCACATCCAGTCTGCCGGCACAGCAGCCCAGCGCGTGCCGGGCGCAATGCCTTCCTCGGGCAGGCCTTCGGCCTCGTCGTAGATGAAGCTGCAAACGATGCACTGATAGGTTTTCATGGCGGTGTTCCAAAGCGCGATTGGATTGGATTCTAGAAGTCGTGTTGCAGGGACACGCCTCAGGCCGTCAAGCTCAGTGAGGCTTTTCGCCCAAAAGCCATGCCAACAAAGAAAAGCTGACGAAGGCCATCACCGTGCTGGCCATGATGATGCGTGCGACGCGTCCGTTGTCAGCGCCGTAGCGCTCGGCCAGCAGCGACACATTGCTGGCGCTGGGCAAGGCCGCAGCCAGCACCAACACCGTCAAGCCAAATGCGGACACGGGAGCGCCCAGCGCTTTGGCGATCACCCCCACGCTGAGCACCAACAGCGGGTGCACAAAGAGCTTGAGCAAGGCCACCGGCAGGTATTGCGCCAGGGGCGTTTTTGCGCCCGAGTGTTGGCCTGCGCGCCACAGCACCGCGCCAATCGTGAACAGCGCCACCGGGCTGGCCGAGTCGGCCAGCATTTGAATCACCTGGTTCAGTGGGCCGGGCAATTGAACTTGCGTGGCGGCCACCAGCGCGCCCAGCCCAATGGCCCAAGGCAGTGGGTTGGTCAGCGCACTGCGCAACGAACGCAGCGTCGAGCTGCGCATGGTGGAAGGCTCGCTGGCGCTGGGTGAAAACTGTTCTTGCGACTGCGCCAAGGCAATGCAAAACGTGCTGGTCAAAACCAAGTCAATCAACACCGTGCCAATGACGGGCCCGGCGGCTGCGTCGCCCAGCAGCGCCACCAACAGCGGCACACCCATGAAGCCGGTGTTGGGGAAGGCCGCCACCAAGGCACCGAAAGCCGAGTTTTTCAGGTCAATTCCTAAGCGGTCGTCGGCGCTTTTCAAAGTGGCCGAGATGGTGACGAACACCATCACCATGGCGCACACCGCGTAGATGGCCATCAAGGTTGGATCGATCAGCTTGAAAAACGGCATGCTCGCCCCAAACCGGAACAACAGACAGGGCAGCGAAAAAAACAGCACGTAGGCGTTCAAACCCGGGATCGCGGCCTCTGGCAGAACACCTTGGCGCGTGGCCCAGTAGCCGCACAAAACGAGCGCAAAAAACGGAACGGTGACTGAAAGTATGGCTTGCATGCGTCTGCGAGTATCGCAAGCCAGCACGCCTCAACCCACCCCCTGGACGGGCAGGGGATCGGGTGATTTATTGACTGCGAAGGCCGATTTCTGCGCCCACCTGTAAGCTCAAAGCCATCGATATTTTTTGAACGGAGTTGGCATGTCCTCATCCATTGTTGGCGCGGTGCGCAAAGGTTTTGGTGGGTTGTTTGTTTTTCTGGACGCCAGCCGTCGCGTCTTGTTGAACCTCATCTTCCTGGCGCTCATCGTTGCCGTAGTGTGGTCACTGACCCACCGCGGCCCCCCAGCCCTGATGGACAAAACCGCGTTGGTGTTGGGCTTGTCTGGCCCCATCGTTGAGCAACGCTCCGGTAGCTTGCGCGAAACCGCGTTGGCCCAAGCGCGCGGTGAAGCGCAAGATAAAGCGCAACTGCGCGACATCCTCGCCGTGCTCGACGCCGCCGCGAAAGACCCAAAAATCACGCAAGTGGTTTTGGCTTTGGATGAGTTTTCAGGCGCCGGTTTGAGCACCCTGCGCGAAGTGGCGGCCGCCTTGCAGCGCTTCAAGGCCAGCGGCAAGCCTGTGGTGGCTTGGGGTTCCAGCTACGACCAGCGCCAGTACTACCTCGCCGCCCAAGCAACGCAAGTTTTCCTGCACCCCATGGGCATGGTGTACCTCGACGGATACGGCCGCATGCGCAACTATTACAAGGACGCCTTCGACAAATTTGGTGTCACCGCCAACGTCATTCGCGTGGGCAAATACAAGAGCTTCGGCGAGCCCTTCTTTGCCAACGGCCCGTCCAAAGAAGCGTTGGAGGCCGACAGTCTTTTGTACAACGGTCTGTGGAGCACCTACACCGACGGCGTTGAGGCCGCGCGCAAATTGCCTGCGGGCAGCATCGCCAAGAGCATCGAAGCGCTTCCGCAAACCTTCTCCGCGGCTGGCGGCGACGCAGCCAAATTGGCGCTGAGCCTGAAGTGGGTTGACGCCCTCAAAACCCGCGACGAACTGCGCGCCATGATGATCGAGCGCGGTGCCAAAGACGACGAGACCAAGAGCTTTCGCCAAGTCTCATTCGAAAACTATTTAGCGCGTCAAAAACCCAGGTTCAGTGGCAACGCCGTGGCCGTGGTTGTGGCCGAAGGCACCATCACCGACGGCACCGCACCTGCTGGTGGCGTGGGCGGCAGGTCCACCTCTGAGCTGATCCGCAAAGCCCGCGACGACGACAAAGTCAAGGCCGTGGTGCTGCGCGTCAACTCACCCGGCGGCAGTGCCTTCGGCTCGGAACTGGTGCGCCGCGAATTGGAATTGACCCGCGTTGCGGGCAAGCCCGTGGTCGTCTCCATGGGCGATGTGGCAGCCTCGGGCGGCTACTGGATATCGATGTCCAGCGATGAAGTGATTGCCGACGCAGGCACCGTCACGGGCTCCATTGGCGTGTTCACGATTCTGCCCAGCTTAGACAAAGCACTCGACAAAGTCGGTGTTCATGCAGGCGGTGCCACCACCACTTGGCTGGGCAGCGCTGGCGACCCGCGCCGCCCGCTGGACCCCCGCTTTGGCGAGTTGATTCAAGCCAGCGTCGGCCACATCTACACCGACTTCATCGGCAAAGCCGCCGCCGCCCGCAAGACCACGCCAGAGAAGATCGACGAAGTCGCGCAAGGTCGCGTCTGGACTGGCGCCCAAGCCCGCGAGCGAGGCTTGATTGACCGGGTGGGCAGCCTTGGTGACGCCCTCCAATCGGCAGCCACACGTGCCAAGTTGGAGCCCGACTTCCGGGTGACCTACATGGAACGCGAGCCCGGCAAATTGGAGCGCCTGCTCGACATGCTGGGCGGCGGTGCGTTGGTGAATGCAGCGACGCAAATGCTCGGCGAGCAAGTCAACGCCAAGATGGCCAGCACTGGCTTGCCTGCGCTGGCGGGAGGTGCTGTGGCGGGCCAAATTCAGCACGACTTGGGTTGGCTGATGGAAGTGGCGGATCGGCGCAAACCGTTCTCAGTGGTGACGCATTGTTTGTGTGATGGGGTGCGGTGAAGCTGGGCGGTGCGCGCGGGCGAACCATCGCCTTGATGCCCCGTGCTGCCTCGGCATTTTGAATACCCACCAATTGCTTAGACCGCGGTGGCATGCGTTCATCTGGCGTTCATTTGCCGGGCTTTTTCGGCTGCGTTGGACATCGCCACAATTCAGCTGATGTTTCGAGCACGCCTTACCGTCGCGCTGGCCCTGCTGGCGATTGCCTCCGTGTTGGAGGGCGTGGTCGCCGTGTGGGCGCTGGGCGTCGCAGACCATCACACCCAGCA
>JANPNT010000677.1:0-1504 GCA_031427655.1 Burkholderiales bacterium | reverse complement strand
GCGACTTGGCACGCGGAAAGGCCTGTCCCACTTGCGCCATGGCCGGGGCGTCGAACAGCGCTGTCCATCAGTGGGCCAGCGCACCCAGTAACTGCCCGCCGCAGTACACCCGTGTGGGCGATGCCGAGACCTCACCCATCTACAGCTGCGACTTCACCGGGGCGGTGTCGGTCAGCATTGGTGGTGCCCCTTGGGCGCGAACTTGGTGGAGCTTTGGCGGCGAAACCGTCACCGAATTCGCGCCCGGTGCCAAGACTCAACTCGGCACGTGGAACACGCAGTTCGACGACGACTACGCGGCTTGGTTGCTTCTACACCGGAGCATGCAACCGCCGCCCGTTGAGCCTTGCAATGCATGCGGAGGTTGACGTGGACACAACCGATTTCACCGCCCTCGCCATGAGCTGCGCGCCTTTCGTGCACGCCAGCACGGCACACGCCCTCGTCGCCGTAGAAAGCGGCTTCAACCCGCACGCCATCGGAGTGGTCGGTGGTGCGCTGGACCGTCAGCCTCGCAACCGGGCCGAGGCATTGGCGACGGCCAAACATCTGACGACCAACGGTTGGAACTTCAGCGTGGGTTTGGCGCAAATCAACCTGCGCAACTTTGAGCGACTGGGACTCAACGCCGACACCGCCTTCGACCCCTGCCAGAACTTGCGCGCCATGCAAACCGTGCTCGGCGAGTGTTTGGCTCCGCGCGCCGCCAAGGCTGAACAAGTCGCCTTGCGCGAGGCACTGTCTTGCTACTACAGCGGTAACGCCGTCACCGGGTTTCGACACGGCTATGTGCAACGCGTGGTTCGTGCGGTGCCAACGCTGAGGGTGTCGAGCGGGGTGCCGCCGTGAGGTGACGGAGTCGATCTCTTTTTCTCATTCATTCGCTCATTTGTTCATCCAATCAACTTTGCCTTTCAACTTGCTTTTGAAGTACTGACCATGAATCAGTTCAATCGACCTTTTGCGCTGCCGTTTTCAACTACGGCGCTCTTCGCATTCGCGCTGCCCTTGGCCATGCTTTTCCCTCAACTGGGTTTGGCTGCAGGCTTCGACAAGATCGACACCACGGTTACCAACATCAACACCATCTTGGTGACGATCTCAGTCGCGGTGGTCACCATCGCCTTCATCTGGGCCGGTTTCAAGATGATCTTCCAAGGGGCGCGTTTGGCCGATGTGGCCAACGTGCTGATCGGCGGCACGCTGGTCGGTGGTGCAGCCGCATTCGCTGGCTACATCGTCAGTTGAGCTGGCTGCGCTTCATCGACTGGCTCATCGACTAACTTTTCAAATACGCATCATGCAAGCCGAAGCCATTTACAAAGGTGCCACTCGCCCCGCCATGAAGCTGGGCATCCCCTTGGTGCCGCTGGTGGTGTTGTTCGGCACCTGCATGTTGATCGTCATGTGGGGCGGCGTTTTGGTGAGCTGGTGGATCGCTCTGGCGGCGGTCTTGGCGCTGCTGCCTGCGCTGGCCTGGATGCGCTTCGTCACCTCCAAAGAC
>JANPNT010000676.1:0-12336 GCA_031427655.1 Burkholderiales bacterium | reverse complement strand
ACTCCACATGCGCCGTGTGAGGGAACATGTTGACAGCCCCCGCTGCTGTGCAGCGGTAGCCAGCGGAGTTGACCAGCAGGCCCGCATCACGCGCCAAGGTTGCTGGATTGCAGCTGACGCAGACGATGCGTTGGGGCAGCTTGAAATCGCTAACCAAGGCCGGATCAGCATGTACGGCGGCAACGGCCTGCGCCAGGGCAAAAGCGCCTTCGCGCGGTGGGTCGATCAACCACTTGTCGGCCTGGCCATAGCTGGCCAGTTCGGCGGACGTGATTTCGAACAAATTGCGTGCGATGAACCTCGTTTTTGAGGTCAACCCGTTCAACGCTGCGTTTTCGCGTGACCTGGCCACCAAGGCCTCGCTGCCCTCCAAGCCCAGCACTTCGCGCGCTTTCGTGGCCAACGGCAATGTGAAATTGCCTAAACCGCAAAACCAATCGATCACGCGCTCGTTGGGCTGCACATCCAAGAGGCGCAAAGCTTGGCTCACCAGCACGCCGTTGATATGGTGATTCACTTGGGTGAAGTCGGTGGGTTTGAACGGCATATTGATGCCGAACTCAGGCAATTGGTAATCCAGCGGCAAGCCGCCTTCGTCCAGTGGCTTGACCGTGTCGGGGCCCTTGGATTGCAACCACCACTGCACTGGATGCAGCGCTGCGAAATCGCGCAAGCGTTGCAAGTCAGCGGCACCCAGCGGCTCCATGTGTCGCAGCACCAGGGCGGTTACTTTCGCGCCAACGGCCACCTCAATTTGCGGCAAGCGGTCGCGTTCGTCCATGGCAGTGAGCAGTTCGCGCAGCGGCACCAGCAAAGCGCTGAGGTGCGGCGGCAGCACTTCGCAGCTGTCCATGTCGGCCACGTAGCTGGATTTACGTTCGTGGAAACCCACCAGCATTTTGTTTTTCTTGAGCACAAAGCGCACCGACAAACGAGCGCGATAGCGGTAGCCCCAAGCCGGGCCTTCTATCGGCCTGAGCACGCGTTCGGCTTTGACTTTGCCCACGTGCCACAAGCCGTCTTCTAGGGCACGCTGCTTGGTAGCGACTTGTGCGCTCACATGAAAGTGCTGCAACTTGCAGCCACCGCAAACACTGAAGTGCGGGCACTGCGGCGTGACGCGCTGTGAGCTGTCACGGCGAAGCGCCGTCATCGACGCTTGCTCCCAGTTGTTCTTTTTGCGGTGCACTTGCACCTGGACCAACTCGCCCGGCAAAGCGCCTTCGATGAAGACCACCTTGCCCTCGCTGTTGTGGGCCACACCTTGGCCTTCAAGGTCAAGCGATTCGACCTTCAGCCACTCACCATTCGCCGTCATGACAGCAGCGCTTCAACAAACATCAACGGCCCGATCAGCGCTGAGGCAAGAGCTTGACGGGATCGACGGGCTTGCCCATTTTGCGAAGCTCGAAGTGCAGTTGCACGCGGTCGGAATCGCTCGAGCCCATGTCGGCAATTCGTTGACCCTTCTTCACAGATTGGTCTTCTTTGACCAGCAAGGTTTGGTTGTGCGCGTAAGCGGTGAGGTAGCTGTTGTTGTGCTTCAAAATCAGCAAGTTGCCGTAAGCACGCATGCCCGAGCCCGCATAAATCACCCGCCCATCGGCAGCGGCCACAACGGGGTCACCGGCTTTGCCCAAAATCGACACGCCTTTGCTGGTTCCCTCTACAAAAGGAGCCGCCACCGCCCCATTAGAGGGCCACATCCAAGCGACATCATCGTCTCCGTCACGCCCAACCTTCGCTTCCGCCGCGACCGGCGCCGCCGCCGCAGTCGATGGTGCCGGTGCCGCCACGGGCGCTGCCGGCTTGGCGTCGAGTGGTCTGACTTCAACCTTGGCTTGCACCACAGGGCGGGTGCCCACGGCAGCTGGATCGGTGCCCGGCGGTACGACGCGCAGGACCTGTCCCACTTCGATGATGTTGGGGTTGTCCAAACTGTTCCAACGCACCAAGTCTTTCCAGTTTTGGCCATTTTCTAAACCCACCCGGATCAAGGTGTCGCCAGGCTTGACGCTGTAGAAACCCGGTTTGCCTGCGTTCTCAGCACCTGGCAGAGGCTTGAGCGCAGTCGTGCTTTCTGCGGCGGCTGCGAACGGTGCTGTTGACGAGGCGGCGGACGTCCGCGCTGCGCCACTTCGGTCTTCAACCGGAGCGCGGTTGGTCGAGGCGCAACCCGAGACTAAAACGGCGAATGCTGCCGCTGCAGAACCAAGGTGGGACGCCGACCAGAAGCTGCGGCGAGTTCGTATTTGCAGGGTCATGTTCAACGCACCATTCCAGATTTAAGAGGGACGAACTGGACAGTCTCAAAGACGTGTCGTTCGAAGCCGTGCTCGGTGCGATCAACCACCACCAAAGCTTGGCGTGACGAACCCATTTCCACGGGTGCCACCAGACGCCCGCCTACTGCCAACTGATTCAACCAGGCATCGGGCAATGCGTCGCCACCGGCCGCGGCAATGATGCTGTCGAAAGGCGCGTTGGGAGCGTGCCCCAATCTGCCATCACCATACACCAGCCGCATGGAACCACCGCGCTCGTGAGCAAGCAACTCACGTGCTTTGTCGTGGAGCGCTTTCAATCGTTCCACCGACACCACCTGTTTGGCCATGCATGCCAGCACAGCTGCTTGGTAACCGCAACCCGTACCGATCTCGAGTACCTTCCCGAGGTGGCGAGAAGCCCGCGCTTGCGCGCCTCCCAGCAACAGTTCGATCATGCGCGCCACCACCGACGGCTTGGAGATGGTTTGACCATGGCCGATCGGCAAGCTGGTGTCTTCGTAGGCTTGGATCACCAAAGCCGAGTCAACAAAGCGATGACGCTGCACGCACGCCATGGCATCCAGAATCAATGGATGTCGGATGCCTCCTGCGCGCAAGCGCTCGACCATGCGGGCGCGGACGTCAGCTGAATCCAGACCCACACCAGACGGCAACCTCGAATTCGCCGCGTGATCCACCGAATGCTGCAAAAGCGCCTGGGGCCGCAGCACCGCTCGGGCCGCCGCGACGGCTGCCGATGGCGCGGAGACGGGACGTGCGGGAAAGGCCTTAAGGGCGGGCTTGAGCACGGTCACCAAAGGCTTGACCACTTTCGGCACGACCGACAGTTGGCTCAAGCGCAGCGGAAAGTTGCTGGCTTTGGGCGGCTTGTTCGCTGTGCCGCTCATTCCTCGACTCTGCCCGCCACCCGACCAGACAACCAAGTTTGCCAATCGGGCACCGCCGCATGGTCGGTCAAATCCACCTGCAAAGGAGTGATGGAGACGCGACCGTTGGCCGTGGCATGAAAGTCGGTGCCTTCACCGGCGACGCGCGCATCACCTGCGGGGCCAATCCAATACATGGTGTCACCGCGGGGGCTGGTCTGGCGGATCAACGCTTCGCTGGAATGACGGCGTCCGAGGCGCGTGATTTGCATGGGCAAAAGATCGGCGTCGGCGCGGTTCGGAATGTTCACATTCAGCAAAAACGGCGAACGCGCCGGGGCATTTGCCAGCTGCTTGGACACTTGATTTGCCAACACATGCTGAATGACTTTGCGAGCCGCTCGCGCCGCCGCATCCAAGTCAGCCCAACCCTTTTCAACTTGAGAAAATGCAATCGACGGAATGCCAAACAAAAAGCCTTCCATGGCGGCAGCCACCGTGCCTGAGTAGAGCGTGTCGTCGCCCATGTTGGCCCCTTGGTTGATGCCAGAGACCACCAAATCCGGGCGCTGCGGCAGCACACCAGTCAAGGCCAAATGCACACAGTCACTGGGGGTGCCGTTGATATACAAGAAGCCGTTGGTGGCAGTGAACACCGACAACGGACGGCCCAGGGTCAGCGAGTTGGAAGTGCCGCTGGCGTTTTGTTCAGGGGCCACCACATCGAGGTCACCCAAACCTTCGCAGGCTTTGACCAATGCGGCCAGTCCAGGTGCCAAGTAACCGTCGTCGTTCGCAATCAAGATTCGCATTCCCCGATTGTAGGCAGTGGAGATGTTGCGCTTGGCTCCAGCAAGGCCACGGGTCACTTCAGCGACGCGGGGCCAACCTGCCCTTGCCTATGATCGTCCAATCAACAATGCCCTCCGGAGATACGCACATGCACGCTTGGACTTGCCTCACCACCGACGGCCCTGACGCTTTGGTCTGGGCAGAAAGTGCCACTTCAACACCCCAAGCCGGTGAAGTGCGAGTGGCCATTCGCGCGGCCAGCTTGAACTTCCCCGACTTGCTCATCGTCCAGGGCAAGTACCAAATGAAGCCGCCTTTGCCGTTCGTACCCGGATCGGAATACGCTGGTGTGGTGGACGCCTTGGGTGACGGCGTGGCAGCCACTCACCCGCATCTGAAGGTCGGCCAAGCGGTGGCTGCATTCGGTGGCTTGGGCGGCTTTGGCACCCATGCCTGTGTGAACGCGGGCTTGGTCATGCCTTTGCCGACTGGCTTTTCGTTTGAAGACGCTGCGGCGTTTATCTGCACCTACGGCACGACGCATCACGCGCTCATGGACCGCGCGGCCTTGAAGGCGGGTGAGACCGTCTTGGTGTTGGGTGCCGCTGGCGGTGTGGGCACGGCGGCCATTCAAATTGCCAAGGCTGCAGGCGCGCGCGTGATTGCCGCCGCCTCAAGCGCCGAGAAGTGCAACTTTTGCGCTGAGTTGGGTGCCGACGCCACCATTAACTACGGCAGCGCCAACATTCGCGAAGAACTCAAAGTGCTCACCCGCGGCAAAGGCCCCGATGTGGTTTACGACCCGGTAGGCGGTCACTTGGCCGAGCCCGTTTTCCGCTCCATCGGTTGGCGTGGCCGTTATTTGGTGATTGGTTTTGCTCAGGGCGGCATTCCGGCCTTGCCATGGAACTTGGCGCTGTTGAAAGGTGCATCGATCGTGGGCGTGTTTTGGGGCGAGTTTGCGCGCCGTGAGCCTGCTCAAAACGCGCGCGCGCTCGCCGAGTTGGCCGCTTGGTATGCGCAGGGCAAGATCAAGCCGGTGATCGACCGCGTGTTGCCCATGACCGACCTGCCAGAAGCTTTTAAACTGATGGGCAGTCGCCAAGTTCACGGCAAATTGGTGATGACCAACCCCGGTTAATCTGCCAGTTGTATAGGCTGTAGGTGTGATGGAAATCACCCTTGCGCCTGCTACGATGCCGCAGCAACTCAAACACAGGCAATTCGATGGCGGTAAAGGTATTGATCGTTGAAGACAACCCTGTGGCACGCAGCTTTTTATGCCGCGTGGTGCGCGAGAGCTTCAGCGACGACATTGCCATCATCGAAGCCGGCGACTTAGAAACCGCACGTCGCCATGTGCGAACCACTTGGGCCAACACCTCAGTACCGCCCGTCGATCCTTTCAAGCTGGCATTGGTGGATCTGGAATTGCCTGACGGCAACGGAATGGAGTTGCTCGCCGAATTGGCTGGTTACCCCGCCACGAAAATCGTCACCACGCTTTATTCAGACGACGACCACCTCTTTCCTGCGCTGCAATGCGGTGCCGATGGCTATCTACTGAAGGAAGACCGCTTTGAGGTGTTGGTCGAAGAACTGCAAAAAATAGTTCGTGGCCAACCTCCGCTGTCGCCTGCAATTGCGCGGCGCCTGCTGACCCACTTCAGGCACGGCAACGCCCTAGGCGCAGAAGCTCCGAGCCCGCCCACGCCCAGCGGTTTTGTCAGCAGCCGACCAATGCCTTTGGTTCGCAGCAACGCGCCTTCAGATTACGAGCGACTGACGCCGCGCGAAAGTGAAGTTCTCACCTACCTGAGCAAGGGTTTCACCATCAAAGAAATTGCCAATTTGATGGGAATCAAGTGGTTCACGGTGAACGATCACATCAAGTCGATTTACAAAAAGTTAAATGTGTCCAGCCGCGCTGAAGCCGCCGTGTTGGCCAGCAAGCAGGGCCTGGTGTAGCGCGCTCGCCTGAGCGCATGCCAAGCCGCCGCTCAACACCTATTGAAGCCTCGAGCCGCCCATGTCGCGCTGGCTCAGCAGAGAAAAATCAGCCAACGTGGGCGCACAGCCGCAGCCCGACGCTTCAGCGTTGAATCCTGCTGCTTTCAAGGCGTCGTCGCATCGAGGCTCAGGCCCGCGCACGATGTTCGGTGAAATAGACAACATCCCTGCGCACCGCACTGCGCGTTGGATGGGCTGGCGCTTGCGATTGCTGGTGCTGGCCGCTCTGTTGGGCTGTGTGGGCATCTTTTTGGCGGTCCGCTGGGTTGCCGACAGCGTTCACCTCGACGCGAGTTGGCGCTCTGATGGAAAGGGCCGCTTGGAGTTGGTCACTTCGAGAGACGCTGAGCTGAAACCGTTTTCCGGTCAGGTATTGGTCGGTTTGGTGGGCCTCGAATACCGGGACGCAGCGAACGGCACAGGTGCCTCTGCGTCAGGCGCGGTGATCGAAACCTCCGCGTTGGCGCTGCAGCGCTCTGCGCGCTGGATCATCGACGATGCGCAGCGCAGCCGCATGCAAGCGCTGCAGGCTGCACTGACGACAGCCACATCGCACGCGGCTGTGCGCCTTTTCTTCGCCAACGGTGATCTCGTAGACGTGCGCACCACGCCCCGAGGCTACTGGAGTCCGGGTGGTGTGTTCTGGCTGCTCTGCGCCGCCGCATTGGCCATGTATTTGATGGCCATGGTGGTGATGTTGTCGCGGCCGTCAGGGCGCAATTTGCTTTACGGCGTAATGGCAATTTGTCAAAGCGTCAACCTGCTGTTTATTGCAATGGAGTCGATCTCAGACTTGGGCGTGCCAGTGGCGCTGTCGACAATGAATGTAGCCATTCGCATGAGCTTGGACCTTGTCACCGGAGCAGCCATCGTGCACGCCACCTGCCTGCATCCACGTCGCCTGCCGGGGTCCAACATGATCGCGCTGGCCACGTGGCTGAGTACCGCGGTGCTGCTGGTTGTTGCGACCACGGGTCAGCTCAGCCACCTGTGGTGGTGGGCTCAAGTTTGGATGGGCGGTTTGGGTTTGCTGGCCATCGGCTTGTTGACTTGGTCTTATCGGCTGGAGCCGCATCCGGTGGCCGAAATACTGCGCCGCTTCGGCTGGGTGGCGGTGGCCAGTTGGTTGCTACTGACACTGTCGTTGGCAGCCGCTGACCGAGTCCCGAGCCTGCAGCTCAACGTGGCAGCCATCGGCTCGATGACTTGGTACGTGTTTTTCGCGGCCATTTTTTTGCTGGTGCCCTTCATTTCGAAGTCGCGCCAGGCCATGCGTGAGTTTGCGCTGCTGGCGGCCATCAGCACGGTGGCAACCTCACTCGATCTGATGTTTGTGGCGGTGTTCTCGTTGGGCCAATTTGCGTCATTGAGCTTGTCGTTGTTTCTTTCATTGGCCGTGTACGCGGGAGCGCGCGAGTGGCTGCTCAACCAGCTCATGGGCAAAAACATTCTGACCACTGAGCGCATGTTCGAACACCTGTACCGCATCGCACGCGAGGTGGAAGTACGACCCGAACGCACTGCTGCGCTGCTGGGGCAGTTGCTGCGCGAAATCTTTGAGCCCATGGAGGTCACCATCATTGCAAAGCGCAGCCGCGAAACGCGCATCGTGTCCGATGGGTCCGCCATGATTTTGCCTGTGCCCGAACTGCGAAGCGCAGACAACTTGCAGGCGCAGTCGATCATGATTCGCTTTGCTCAGCGCGGTCGGCGACTGTTTATTTCTGAGGACGCACGATTGACAGATCGCATCGTCGAACAGTTGCGCCGGGCCGTCATGTTTGACAAAGCCGTGGAACAAGGCCGCACCGAAGAACGCAAGCGTTTGGCGCAAGACCTGCATGACGACATTGGCGCGCGCTTGCTCACGCTGATGTACAAGGCGCAGGACCTGGAGATGGAGCAGTACATCCGTCACACCTTGCAGGATTTGAAAACGCTGACGCGCGGACTGGCGGCCTCCGACCACCGCTTGTCGCATGCTGCGGCGGAGTGGAAAACTGACCTCACGCATCGCCTGACCGCAGCTCACATCAAGTTAGGCTGGGCTTTCAGCACCGACGCCGACCCGCTGCTCAGCGTGGGTCAATGGTCAGCCTTGACCCGCGTGATGCGCGAGCTGGTCAGCAACTCGATCGCCCACGCACAGGCCGTTCATGTCGACATTGAGCTGCGTTTGGAAGCCGAGCGTCTGGACTTGACCGTCACCGACAACGGCTGCGGCCGAAACCCTCGCGCTTGGGCGCACGGCCTGGGCTTGGGCGGTGTGCGCAAGCGCGTGAAGCAATTGGGTGGTGAGGTGGAGTGGCGCGAAGCTCAGCCGTGCGGAATTGCCTGCCACGTCATCATTCGCGAGTTGTCGCAGCCCAGCAGCCCTTGATCCCAGGACACCCACATGATTGTTCGCATCGACATCGACGGCAGCGATGCCACCCAGCACGATTACCGCGTGCGCTATGAGTCAGAAGATCTGTACGCCGACGCAGGATTGGCATCGATCGTGGAGAGCTTGGTGGCTGCCGTTGAGGGCCTGCCACCGGAGGTGATCGGCGTGGAGGTGAGCTACCGCGGCGTGGTGTCTGGTACCTATCCACTGCAAGTGATTGCGATGAATCTAGACCAAGTGGCCCTGCATGCTGTCAACACAACCGAGGCCATCGAAGAAGCGCGAGGCTGACTCACAACGCCGTAAAAGGAGGGGCGTTGCCCGACTGTCTCAAGTTGTGAGCTGCACGTGCCGACAACGGACTGACGCGTTGCGATGTTGCGATCTTTCAGTGACGCCTTGTGGCGATGCATGGGGAGCAAAGTGCGCCCCGCAGATCCATAAAGAATATCCATGAGCAGTTTGGCATCGACAAAACCGGCCCGCAGTGCGGCAGCCCCAAGACAGGCTTGGCGCCAGCCCGAGTCAGGCTACTTTGAGCACCATGGTTTCTGGTCGCCAGGAATACGCCTGTTTCGCTTCCTGCACTTCAAAAGCAAAGCGCTCATTGTGTCAACCGCGTTTTTGGTGCCCATCAGCTTGCTGGCCACCAAGCTGTGGAACAGCACCCAGGAAGTGGTGGGTTTCGCGACCAAGGAACGCGCCGGTGTGGCAGCTCTGCGGCTGATGCCGCCAGTTTATGAAAAGCCAGTACCGACATTGCCAAAGCCTCGCACGATTTGTCCACCCGCACCTTGCAAACGTCTTCGAACTTGGAGGAAACCGCGTCTTCGATGGAGGAGATTTCATCGACCGTCAAACACACCGTTGACAACGTGCGTCAAGCGGCTGCTGTGGCATCGAGCAATTCACAAACCGCGTCACGTGGCGGCGCAGTCATTGCTGGAGTGGTGAGCACCATGCAGGGCATCAACGCCTCGTCGAAAAAGATCGGCGACATCATTGGCACCATTGACGGCATCGCCTTTCAAACCAACATCTTGGCCCTGAATGCGGCGGTCGAGGCCGCCCGCGCAGGCGAGCAAGGTCAAGGCTTTGCGGTGATCGCGGCGGAGGTGCGAAGCCTAGCGCAGCGCAGCGCAGCGCGCAAGCGGCCCGTGAAATCAAAACGCTCATCGCCGCCAGCGTGGAGCGGGTCGAGTCTGGCGCAAAGGTAGTCGAGGGTGCCGGCGACATAATGAACGAACTGGTTGCCAACGCTCAGCGCATCAACAGCTTGTTGTCTGAAATTTCCACCGCCGCGAGTGAGCAAAGCGCAGGCGTGGCGCAGGTTCGGTCGGCTTTGAACGACCTTGATCGCATGACCCAGCAAGACGCCAGCTTGGTCGAGCAAACTGCAACGGCTGGGTCGGCGCTGAAAGCGCAAGCACAAGAATTGGTGCTCGAAGTCGCTCAGTTCAGAATGCCGACGCCTCACCTGACGTAAGAAAAGCGCCGGTTCTGACGCAAAGACGTTTTAAAAATTTAGACCCATAAAAAAGCAGCCGAGGGGGCTGCTTTTTTTGAATCACTTGGGGTGGCTGATGGGGCTCGAACCCACGACAACAGGAATCACAATCCTGGACTCTACCAACTGAGCTACAGCCACCGCTGAAACTGAAGTATACGGCCAAGGGGTCTCGCGGGGATTACAGCAAGACGCCTGTTGCTCTTTCTCGGCCGGTCAATTGGCCGTTGCGCTGGCCGCGAGTGCCGCAGGTTTGGAGGTGACCTTGAAGCGAGTTTTCAGCGCGGCGTAGTAGGCCTGCGATTCAGCGTTTTCCCATGCCTGCAAGTACTGCGCTTGAGCTTGAGCGGCATCGGCGGCCACCGGGTCACGACCGGACACTTTCACGACCTTGACCACGGCATAACCTTGTCCACTCAGGTCTACGCCGACAAAGGCGGGCAGCGTGCCGGTGGGGGCGCGCAAGGCCGCTTCCAACACGGCGCGAGGCAAGTTTTTGGCAGACGCACGCGACACCGTTTGCGCCTCACCACTGAGTGCGGTTTGCGGCGCAGCCTTCAAAGCCGCCAGGCGCGCTTCGCCTTCTGCGCGGGCAGCGGCGCTGGCTTGTGCAGCGATCACGCGTTCACGCACTTTGGCCGTCACGTCGGCCAACGGGAGCAATCGCGCTGCCTCGTACTTCACAATGCGGCCCGACACCAATTGATTGGGTGCGACTTCCACCGCGTCGGTGTTGCGCTTTTTTTGGATGGCGTCGTTGCCAAACAGCGCTTCCAAAAACTTCTCGTTGGCCGTCGGGCCGCTTGCACCGGCAGCGGCCAAACGAGTCACCCCAGCGGCAGTTTTCAATTCCAACTTGAACTTATCGAGCACGGGCTTGAGACTGTCCGATTGCTCATAAACAATGTTGGTGAACTCTGGGGCCAGCTCGGCGAACTTCTTTTGCGCAAGTTGCTTGCGCACTTCTTCTTCCATCTCGGCGCGCACCGCTTCAAACGCTTTTTTCTCGCCGCCTCGAACTGCCGTGAGTTGAATGATGTGGAAGCCGAAATCGCTTTCCACGACACCGCTCATTTCGCCGGGCTTCAGTGCAAACGCGCTGTCCTCGAAAGGTTTTACCATCGCGCCGCGCGCAAAAAAATCAAGGTCGCCGCCCTGCGCAGCAGAGCCCGGATCGTCTGAATTTTTACGTGCTGTTTCTGCGAACGCAGCCGGCGCGGTAATGAGTTGTGCCAGCAAAGCAACAGCCTTGGCTTTGGCTTTTTCGCGCTCGGCCGCCGGCGCAGTTTTTTCGGCTTTGATGAGAATGTGGCTGGCACGGCGCTCTTCCAATGCTGTGAAGCGCTTGGCGTTGCTGTCGTAGTACTTGCGCAGGTCGTCCTCTGGGACAGATATGCTCTTTTTCAAGGCTTCGATGTCGAGCACCACGTACTCGATGGTGGCTTGCTCAGGGGCTTGAAACTGCGCCGCGTTGACGGGGTCTTTGTAGTATTTCTCGATGTCGGTGTCGCTCGGGTTGACCTTGGCAGCTTGATCCTTGGCATCGAAGCGCTGCACTTGAATTTCGCGCTGCTGGAACATTGCATCCAACGCATTCGAGGTGTTGCTTAAAGGCGCAAAGCCAGAACCGGCAATGCCCTGCGTGACTTGGCGCACAGTCAAATCTTGCCGCAGTCGCTGCGCAAAAATTTCGGACGACATGCCTTGCGCCGACAAAGCGTCTTTGTTGACGCTGCCGTCCGGGTTGCGCAAGAACGCAAATTGCGGATCCGTGCTGAACAAACGCTGCAAGCGGTCGTCGGTGGTAGCCAGCTTCAGCGAGTCGGCTGCGGCCAACATCACGCGCTGGCGCACCACGCCTTCAAGCGCCATGTTCCTGATTTCCGGGCTGTCCAGCAGCTTGGCGTCAGCACCTGGGTTTTGGCGGCGAATGCGTTCGACTTGTTCGCGATGCGCATTGTCCCATTCGGCTTGCGACACGGTCTGGCCGTTGACCCGCGCCACCGTGCTGTTGGCACCGTCGTTGAATTTGCTGTACCCGTCGATGCCAAAAAACACAAATGACGGGATTATCAGCAGCACCAGGAGGCCGAGTGCGACGCGTGTGTGGGCGCGAAAGAAATCAAACATGTTCAAGAACCTCAACTTGCAATGCAGAGCGCGGGTGCCGTGTGCGGGCCCCAAACGCAACAAAGGCGAACCTAGGTTCGCCTTTCAAAGCGCTGACAACGACATCAGCAATATTCTTAACTTTAACCGACGCCTTTGGCGGTGCGTCTGACCGAAGGGAACCACAGTTTTGACTGTGGTGGTGGGTGCTGAGGGGCTCGAACCCCCGACCTACGCCTTGTAAGGGCGCCGCTCTACCAACTGAGCTAAGCACCCAATCCGGTGCGCCGAAAAGACGCTATCAGTTCAGATGCTCTTTGAGTGCTTTGCCCGGACGGAACTTGGGCACCTTGGCGGCTTTGATCTTGATGGTGGCAC